>JANXOQ010000071.1 GCA_025357775.1 Ferruginibacter sp.
TAAAAAATAATTTTTAGTAAGCAACAATATTTTAAAAAGTTATTCGTTATTAATTAGAACATTTAATTGCTATCAAAAAAAAGTATTGTACAAGATATTTACTTCGAGCATAAAATCTATTTGTATCATAATGTGTTTAATAATTGTTTAACAGAAATGCACTATTAAACTTTATGTTTTAAAAAATTAGAATATTGAGTTAGTATAAATATGAAAAAGTAAAATTTTATAAAGAAATTATCTTCAAAAACTAGGTCTTCAATTAACATAAGTAAATAATTACGAATAAACTTTAAAAAATAATTATGTTCAAACAATTTAAAACAACAGCCGCAGCCATGCTATTTTTAGTAAGCGCTGCTAATGCACAACTTACTATAAGTAGTGGTGCTGTTTTTAATATACAAACTGGAGCTTTGGTTACAGTGCAGGGTGATGTATTAAGCAATGCAGACATTACTGGGGCTGGCAAAGTAGTATTAAAAGGGAGTATGAACCAAAATGTAAATATGAATGGCTTTACCATACCGAATTTGGAAATGGATAATGCTGCAAATGCTACACTAACTGGTAATGCTAATATAGGAAGTTCAATACTTTTTACCAATGGTAAAATATTAGTAGGTGCTAGTAATGCTACTATTGCAAGTGATGCAATTACAACTGGTGCCTCATCTACAAGATATTTTGAAACAAATGGTATAGGTGAAGTTAGAAAAACAATGGATGGTGTAGGGTCAAATGCCAATGGCTTTATTTTTCCAGTGGGAAATAATAATCAATATAGACCAGTGTCTATGGCTGTGACAGGTGCTACTTATGGCTCTTCGCCTTATGTTGGAGTTAGAAATGTAAGCTTAGCTGCACCTACAAAACCGATTAGCATTGCATCTTACATAGAAACACATTGGCCTGTAAGCAAAAGCGCTATAACCTCTGGAAATGTTGTTCTTACTGGTAGTTATGTAGATCCAACTGATGTAGTTGTAGGTATAAAGGCTAATTTAAAAGGATATTATTATAATGGTACAGATTGGAGTTCTACATCAGGTAATAATAATGCTGTAACTAATACAGTTGGAAATCTAATAACTGCAAATAATGGAATATTATATGGCATGAACAAATATGTATTAGTAGATGCTAAGGCATTGCTGCAAGGGCCATATGATGCTTCAACTGGTTTAATGTCTGAAGGTTTAAGGACAGGTACAGGGGGTATTAAAATACCATTTAACGAGCCTTACAGAACAGCAGCGTATAATGATGGTTTTATACATGTCAATAATAGCATTTTAGAATCTACTACTACAGGTGTGTTGGGCTCTCAAGCAAGTGTAAACGACAACATTGTTGATTGGGTATACTTAGAACTTAGGAATAATACAACTGGTGTAGGCTCTGTTATACAAACTCGTAGTGGATTATTAAAAAGAAATGGAAATATCGTTGATGTAGATGGGATAAGCCCGATTACTTTTAACAATGTTGCCGATGCACAGTATACTATTGCTGTTAGACATAGAAATCATTTGGGTTTAGCAACTGATATTACTGTAAACAGACAAAGCTTGACAGAGAATAAAGTAGCTTCCCCAGTTATTGATTTTAGAACATTTACCGATGCTAATTTGTTTGGAACATCTACAGCATATGCAACAACTACAAATAGTGCAAGTGCAGCTATTCTTCCAAGTGCTACTGTAAATTTAATGTGGGCAGGCGATGCAGATCATAATTTAAAAGTAAAATACTTTGGTTCATCATCTGATTTGCCAACTGTACTATCAGATGTAACTTTTGCTCAAGGCAATCCAGCAACACCTTCCTATAGTTATAACTCTGGTTTTGGATATTGGAAAGGGGATATTAATTTAGACGGGAAAGTAAAATACTCTGGAAGTTCAAATGATGTAGTGGTAATTTTAAACACAATTCTATCTAATCCATCTAACACAGCTTCATCATATAGTTACAACAGTTTTTTTCAACAACTTCCTTAAATTTATTAAATAAAAATATATGAAAAAATTAATTTTAAGCAATTTTATTTTGATGTTAATGTTTTGTACATCGTTTGCACAGACAATTGCATATAAAGTTGTATACAATAGTGTATCTGACAAATTTGAAGCTTATGTTACCTCAACTGTTAATGTTATAGCTCTGCCAGTTGGTCCTTCATCTTTCCCAGTCATGTTTGAACCTGGAGTTATTACCTCAGCTGCTGTAGTAAGTGGCTCATTTTATGGAGGTACATGGGGGTACAATGATAATGCAACATACCCAGCAACTGACCCTAATTTTCCAAATCATAAATTTATTCTTTTTACTACCCTTGGTGCAAATTCACCAACATTACCTGCTAATGTTCCAGTAAAGCTATTTGAATTTAGCTTTGCTGCAACTTCTTCTAACTGTTTGGCAAAAAATTTGAGAGTTATTAGATATCTTCTTGAAGATATATTACCTGTAGACCCTACTTATGACGTAACACCTTTTTTATATTATAACGGTAGAGAGAATTACCCAACAAATACTTCTACAGTGCTACAAAACTGTACACAACTTTCTGTATTGCCAGTTAAATTTACTTTGTTTGATGTGGCTAAAAAAGATAACGATGCTCTTATAAATTGGGCTGTAAGCAATGAAGATGCAAACACCAATCGTTACGAAATTGAAAGAAGTACTGATGGTGTTTCCTTTGAAGCTATTCAAACATTGTTACCACAAAATAATGGTCTATCAACAAATAATTATTCTAAAACAGACGCTAGTTTAACTAATATAAAAAGTGTAGGATTAATACTTTACTATAGAATAAAGCAGGTTGATAATGATGGTAAAACTTCGTTTACCGACATAAAGATGGTACGTTTAGGTAATAAATCTAATTTGATAACTGCGTTTCCTAATCCCGTTAAAGATTTTACAACAGTGCAAATGGAATTTGCCAAGGCAGAACAAGTAACAATGAGTTTATGTAATGTGGATGGAAAAACAGTGCAGAATTTTACACTTCAAGCAGTAAAAGGCATTAACACTAAGAAAGTTGATTTGAATAATTTACCATCTGGCAATTATATGTTAAAAGTAACAACAGCGTCTGATGTGAAAACTATAAAATTGATAAAACTATAATTTTTTTAGAATTAATAATAGGGGGTGACAATACAAAAGCGGTAGCAAGTTTATTAACAACTTAGCTGCCGTTTTTTTGGTGTATAAGCTGTCAAATTTTTTTGGTTATTTTGTAATGTTTTAAAAGGCTTTAGGTAAAATATTTTTCTTGAAATATGAATATTGACTAACTACGGTTTAAAAATTATTGATATAGACATTTCTCATTAAAAATATAAAAATGCATGATGCATAAATCCATAATCCGAAACGATACAATCACCAAATTATATGACAATAGATATTATTAGTGTAGTGCCAGATTTATTATCCTCTCCTTTCGCTCATTCTATTATGAAACGAGCCTCCGATAAAGGATTGTTACAAGTAAATGTTATTAACCTTAGGGAATACACTACCTACGCTCGTGCGCAAGTAGACGACTATCAATTTGGTGGCGGTGCAGGTATGGTACTAATGATAGAGCCTTTGGTAAATGCAGTAGAGCATTTGCAAAAAGAAAAGCAATATGACGATGTAATATACCTTACGCCTGATGGAGAAACGTTTAACCAAAAAATGGCAAATACACTTTCTTTAAAAAAAAACTTGCTTATGATATGTGGGCATTACAAAGGAATAGACCAAAGATTTAGAGATCATTTTGTAACAAAAGAAATATCTATTGGTGATTATGTACTTAGTGGAGGAGAGCTAGCCGCAGCAGTACTTACAGACGCAATAGGTAGATTACTGCCAGGAGTATTAAATGATGAAACTAGTGCACTTACTGATTCTTTTCAAGACAATTTGCTATCGCCACCCGTATATACTAGGCCAGAAATATACAGAGGCTGGGCTATACCCAATGTACTTAAAAGTGGCAACCATAAACTTATAGAAGAATGGCGGCATGAGCAAGCAATAGAAAGAACAACACTGAGGCGGCCAGATATTTTAGAGTAAATATTTTAAATTTTTTAAAACATTCTTGTAAAATTTTTCGTTAAAAATCTCTATTATCAGCAACCCAATTTTTTATGTAGTTAGAAATTTCACCAAAAGTTGTACCAGGCGGAAAGAGTTTTCCAGTACCCATTTCGTTTAGCGTTTCCATATCATCTTCTGGTATAATGCCTCCTCCTGTAAGCAACACATCATTCATTTTTTTTTCTTTAAGCAGTGCCATTATTTTTGGAAAAACGGTCATGTGAGCTCCACTTAAAATACTAACACCTATTGCATCCACATCTTCTTGCAATGCAGCATTTACTACCATTTCAGGTGTTTGGCGTAGCCCAGTATATATTACCTCCATGCCTGCATCTCGTAGTGCAGTAGCTATTACTTTTGCACCACGGTCGTGCCCATCTAGCCCCACTTTAGCTACTAATATTCTTACTGGTCTATTTAATGTTTTACTCAAAGTATTTTTTTTATTGTAAATGTAAAGTAAATTAATGTTTTTATTTTAGATCCTTTAATCAAGCATATTTTGTTAGTATATTCTGTTTTACATTGTTAAATTTTATTGCCAATAATACCTAATAACAAGCCAAAATTAATTTTATGGTAAGATTATTTTGAGTTTTAACAAGTTAAATTAGAGATATATTTTTACTCATTTTTTAAAGTTTTATAAGCCTTGTATTTGTTATAGAATTTTAATAATTACAAATTATTTGAAAATTACATATACATGCGTACTTTATTTTACTTTAAAAGATTTTGCCAATAAATTTGAAACTTATTAAGATTTCATTAAATTTAATAAAAATGGTATATTAGTGTTTTATTATCTTTCAAATTTTATAATTTATCTGTAATGAAAACTAAACCGTTCATTTTGTTTTTTTTCTTTGTACTTATCTCTCATTTATCTAACGGGCAAATAAAGCTTGACCCAACTAACCCAAATGCAAAGCATGACGAAGTTTTAAGACTTACTGATATAAGTGTTAATGTTAATTTACCACTATATGTTATTAATGAATTAAAAGAGTATGCGAAATCAGCTAAGATTCAAGAAAAATTGGTAATGAGATACGATTATATTTTTAAAGCAATGGTTAATCAAAAGCTTAAAAAAGAGGAGTGTGTTTTTGTGTGTGATTACTTTTTACAAACTTGTAAAAACTGCATTACGGGCTATCCGATTACCCTAATACAGAAAATTAAACAATCATTAGTATCAAAAGAATATTAGAAAAATGATTAAATTTATACACAGATACTTTGTTATCTTACTTTGTTTTTCAATTAAATTTTCATTTGCTCAATTTATTACAACTACTGTTAATCCTGCTATTACGGGTAAATTAGCGAATTGTATAGCTGTTAATGGTTTGCCTACTGTTACAGTAAAATTTCTATCTGGAGCAGGTTCAAATTTGAATGCATCTGGGTCTTTAGTTATTTTAGATCCATGTGATACTTCCCTAGTAGAAATCTCAATTAATAATGTAAGGTGGGATAATGGTGCACCTGATTTAAATTGGTTGCATAGTGTATATTTCCCAGCCTCTACAGGATTTCTTTTTCAAAATGCTATTTTACCAGTACCACCAACTACAACAACCGCAAGCGGTTGGGTTTTTATGCCAAATGGGTGTACAGGTGTTGGAGGGGGTTGTATTAATAATCCAGCAGGAAATTGTCAGCCTGGCCCTGGCAATGGTGGTACTGCAGGTGGTCCTGGCTGGTATTACAGGAATATCACAGGTACATCTACAAATGCTGGTTGTTGTCCCGGAGGGCAATCAACTCCTAGCCCATGCGATAATTGGGGGGATGGAAATCTTTCCTGCAACAATGAATTTCCTATAAAATTTACTGCTAGAATTTGTAATAATGCGTTGACAAACAGCCAGTATTTTTTAAAGATACGGTTTGACATGGATGGTAATACAGGTTGTTGGGGCTGTCAAAATATTAATGCTCGTAGTGAAATTGTTTTTTCGATAAACATCGTCCCTTTTACTACTACGCTTTTTAGTCCAACTCCTACAGCAACTCCTCCATTAAAAACCTGCACTCCAGTTTTAACATTTAGCGATACCTTAAAAGGAGGGTGTGGAAATGGTAATACAATTGAATGGTGGACAGCTCCAATAGGCGGTACACTTGTGGGTACAGGTTCTCCATTTGTATATACAGGTGCGGTATGCGCTGGCGGTACTACATTATATGCTGCATGTTGCCCTATTGGTAATACTTGTAATAATAGAAAAGCCTTCGTCATACCTAACTCATGTCCTCCGCCTATAGCAATTTCTAATATTAGCATAACCGAACCTACATGTGTAACTAACTGTGGCAGTATAAATTTCATTAATGTAACAGGTGCTATTGGGCCTGTTACTTATAGATTATTCCCCGGAAATATTACAAATAGCACGGGAGTTTTTAATTGCCTACCACTTGGGCCAAGTTATTTTATTACTGTAACTGATAATGTTGATTGTCAAGTAAGTGCACCAATTGAATTTATGTTGCCTGTTTGTGGACAACCAATTACTAACCCTATTTCTTATTGTTTAAACCAACCTGCAGTACCGCTTACTGCCACTCTAACAACTGGTGGGTCTAACCTTATGTGGTATACAACGCTTATTGGTGGTAGCAGCACTTCTATAGCACCTACGCCTATCACTACGGCTGTAGGTTCTACAATTTATTATGTTACTCAAATGGTAAGTGGTGTGGAAAGCACTCCTCGTATGCCGTTGGTAGTATCAGTGCTGCCTTTGCCTTTGCTACCTTTGGTAGCAAGCTCAATAAGTTATTGCAAAAATGCAGCTGCTACATCACTAACCGCAAGTGGTACAAACTTACTTTGGTATACTGCTGCTACAGGTGGTATTGGTAGTGCTACAGCACCAACGCCAAGCACAGCAACCATTGGTAGTACTACATATTATGTAACCCAATCAAGCACTGCTACGCCATTTTGCGAAAGCCTTAGGGCAGCTATTACTGTTACCATAAAACCTACAGCAATTGCCACTATAAATATTAGTAGGTGTAGCAATCAATTGCCATTTATATGGAATGGGCAAACCCTAAATGCAGGTGGCACTTTTACAAATACTCAACTAGGTGCTAATGGTTGCGATAGTGTAACTACTTTAATCCTCACAGTTAAACCAACTGCAACCGCAATAGTTAATATTAGTAAGTGCAGTAATCAGCTTCCATTTGTATGGAACGGACAGTCAATAAACTTGGGAGGGGCATATACAAATATACAACTAGCTGCAAATGGTTGTGATAGTGTAACTACTCTTAACTTTACAGTAAAACCAACTACAACAGCTATAATTAGTATAAGTAAATGCAATAACCAATTACCTTTTTTATGGAATGGGCAATCACTTAGTATTGGCGGTACTTATAACAATACCCAAATTGGTGCTAATGGATGCGACAGCACAACAACTTTAAACTTTGCTGTAAAACCTACCACAGCAGCTACAACTGCAATAAGTAAATGCAGCAATCAAATACCGTTTATATGGAATGGACAATCGCTAAGTGCAGGTGGAATATTTACAAACACTCAAACTGGTTTTAATGGATGTGATAGTACAACGACTTTAAACTTTACTGTAAATCCTACTAAAGCTATAAATATTGCCATAAATAAATGTAGTAATATTCTTCCATTTTTATGGAATGGGCAAAGCTTAACCACAGCAGGCACATATACAAATACACAAACCAGCACTAATGGATGCGATAGCACTACTACTTTAACCTTTACTGTAATACCAGGTGCTGCAGCTACTGTAACAGCTAGTGTTTGTAGTAACATATTGCCATATACATGGAATGGACAAATCTTAACTTTATCTGGTACTTATACAAATACGCAACCCGGGCCTGGTGGCTGTGATAGCATAACCACATTAAATTTTACTGTAAAACCTACATCAAATGCAGCATTAACTATAAGCGTTTGCAATAATACTTTACCATATATTTGGAATGGGCAATCACTAAGTACTGGTGGAATTTACACCAATACCCAAATTGGTTCTAATGGATGCGACAGCACTACAACTTTAAACTTTACTGTAAAACCTACCACCGCCGCTACAATTGCAATAAGTAAATGTAGCAATCAAATACCGTTTATATGGAATGGACAATCGCTAAGTGCAAGTGGAATATTTACAAACACTCAAACTGGTTCTAACGGATGTGATAGTACAACGACTTTAAACTTTACGGTTTTGCCTACTAAAACTGTTTTAATAACAATTAATAAATGTAATAACCAAGTACCATATAATTGGAATGGGCAATCACTTAGTACTGGCGGAACTTATACCAATATCCAAACAGGCTCTAATGGTTGTGATAGTACAACTACTTTGACTTTTATTGTAAAACCAGTAGCAACAGCTACAGTTAATGTAAGTGTTTGTAGTAATACACTCCCTTACACATGGAATGGGCAAAGTTTGAATGCAAGTGGTACATATAATAACACACAAGTGGCAGCAAATGGATGTGACAGCATTACCACATTAAATTTTATAGTAAAATTAGTAGCAACAATTAATATTGCAATAAGTAAATGTAATAATCAAGTGCCATATACTTGGAATGGACAAGTATTAAATGCCTCTGGAGTATACATAAATACTCAAATGGGTAATAATGGTTGCGATAGTATAACTACATTAAATTTTACAATAAAACCTACAAAGGCTGCTACAATAGATATAAGCAAGTGTAGTAGTCAAATACCGTTTATATGGAACGGACAAACGCTAAGTGCAAGTGGAACATTTACAAATACGCAAACTGGCTCTAATGGCTGTGATAGCACTACCACTTTAAATTTTACAATAAAACCTCTTGCCACGGCTACAGAATCAATAACTGTTTGTAGCAATATATTGCCATATACTTGGAATGGGCAAAGTATAAACATTGCTGGTACTTATACCAATATCCAAACAAGCTCTAATGGTTGTGACAGTACAACTACTTTAAACTTTATTGTAACCCCAACCCCAGCTGCTCCAACTACAATTGATAGACTACATTGCCAAAATACAGTTGTAACAAATTTAACCGCTACTGGAACAAATATTAAATGGTATACAACAGCTATTGGTGGCTCAGCAATACCAGCACCTTCTCCTTCTACATTAATTGTAGGAGATATTATTTATTACGCTACTCAAACTGTAAACAATTGTGAAAGCCCAAGGACTGCGCTTGTAATAAAAATTATAGCTACACCTACAAAACCAATTGTACAAACGCCTGTAACTTACTGCCCTGGTGACCCAGCTTTAGAATTAAATGCAACTGGCTTAAATCTGAAATGGTATACAACTGCAACGGGGGGCATTGAAAGTTTGGTGACTCCAACGCCTAGTACGGCTTTTGCTGGTACTACTACTTATTACGTAAGCCAATCCACTACTATTGGTAACTGCGAAGGACCAAGAGAAGCTATTGTTGTAAATGTAAATAACAATAATTTAAACGTTACTATCAACCCCAAGGATACTACTATCTGCGAAATGCAGAGTATTACTTATAGTCCAATTGTAATACCAGAAGCTACTACTTATGAATGGAGGGCAGTAGGTGTACCAAGCAAAACTATATCAAGTATAAATACCAAGGTAACTACAGTATCACCACTAGATACTGCATCATATATTTTAAAATCTACACTAGGTGGTTGTGCTACAGAAACGATCGTAAAAGTAAATGTAATTTGGAAACCAGTTATAAATGCTGGTGTTAATAAAGCTATTTGCTTAAACGATTCTATTTTATTAGCACCCGTTATAACTCGAAAATCTAGCGACTTTATAAATTATTATTGGTTGCCAGTAGATAGTTTAAAAACTGCAAACGAAATAAATACTATTGCCTTACCAAAATTATCTACTTGGTATACGATAACATATGTAACCAAACCTATTTATGGTTGTGACTTTACAGACTCTAGCAGGGTAAAAGTAACTGTGCAACCAAAGCTGATAGCCTTTGCTGGTAACGATACCATAGCAGTAAAAGATGCTCCACATAAACTGCGTGGTAATGGGGGCTTAAATTACAGTTGGTATTCTCCAAATGGATATAATATTACGAACTCTTTTAGCCAAAATGCGCTTATAACACTTAGTAATGACGCTAATGTATACCTTACTGTAAAAGATGCCATTGGTTGTGCTGCAAGTGATAGTATTTTTATAAAAGTGTATGAAGGGCCTACTTTTTATGTGCCTAATAGTTTTACACCCAACGGCGATGGCTTAAACGATATTTTTAGAGTAATACCACCAGGTATAGCAAGTACAACCTATTTTAGAGTATTTAATCGATTTGGAGAATTAGTATTTGAAACCAACCAATGGCTAAAAGGGTGGGATGGCACATTTAAAGGGAAGGAACAAAAAGCAGGAACTTATGTGTGGATGGTTAGCGGAGTAGATAGAAATAATAAAAAAATAGAAATAAAGGGTACTGTAAATTTGATTAGATAAATATTGAATTTTTAGTTGTTTTAATCACTTAAAAAGCATTAGCATTTTGTTGGTGTTTTTTTAAATTTTTGCAAATGTGTTAAAAAATACGGGCGTAATGGATATTTGTGTTGGTGTTTATTTTTGTTGATTAATCTTTTTTTAAGAATATTGTTTCTATTTTCTACATCAAATTAAATTTACAAGGGTAACTAAGAAAAATTATTACCTTTATGGATATAATATATTTAATCTTTTAAAAAAATAAAATGAGCGTAAACTCTAAACACATCGCTACCTTCTTATTAGGAGCAGCGGCGGCATTAGCTGCAAACAAGTATATGAGCATGTCACCAGACGAAAAAGAAAAACTAGCAAATGATTTAAAAAATAAAGCAAATCTATTAAAAGATGAAGCAGAAAATTTTGCGGAAAAAGCAAAAGATTATTTTGTGGAATTGAAAACAAAAGGAACAGATGTTTTAAAAGACCATGTAGCCGATGCGGAAAAAATGATGGCTGAATTATTTGATAAAAAAGTGGAAAACAACAACACTCCAATTTTATAAAAATTAACGAATGTGCTTTTTGAGCACATTTTTTTTATTATTTATTTCCCTTTATTTTTGCTCGCCTAACAAAAGGCGTTTTACTTATGCCGAAGAACGAAAAAATACAATCAGTTTTAATTATTGGAAGCGGTCCTATTGTAATTGGGCAAGCCTGCGAGTTTGATTATAGTGGCACACAAGCCGCTCGTAGCCTGCGTGAAGAGGGCATTAAAGTAATTTTGATAAATAGTAATCCTGCTACGATAATGACCGATCCTATGATGGCCGATAGGGTTTATTTACTTCCGCTTACGGTAGAAAGTATCGAACAAATTTTGGAAGAGAACCAAATAGATGCTGTACTGCCAACCATGGGTGGACAAACGGCTTTGAATTTGTGTAAAGAAGCAGACGAATTGGGTGTTTGGGAAAAATACAACGTAAAATTAATAGGTGTCGATATTAAGGCAATTGAAAAAGCAGAAGATAGAGAGAAATTTAGATTGTGGATGATTGAAATGGGTATTCCTGTTTGCCAAGCAAATATTGCCAATTCATTTTTAGAAGGAAAGGAATTTGCGCAAGAGATTGGATTTCCATTAGTGCTTCGTCCATCGTTTACCCTTGGTGGAAGCGGTGGTGCTATCATTTTTAAAAAAGAAGATTTGGATGAAGGGTTGAACAATGCCCTTACTGCAAGCCCAATACATGAAGTGTTGGTGGAAAAAGCCATTGTTGGTTGGAAAGAATTTGAGCTAGAATTGCTTAGAGATAATGCAGATAACGTTGCCATAATTTGTACCGTAGAAAATTTTGACCCCATGGGTGTACATACAGGGGATAGCATAACCGTAGCACCTGCTATGACACTGAGCGACACTGCTTACCAACTTATGCGTAACACTGCAATTTCTATGATGCGTAACCTTGGAAATTTTGCTGGTGGTTGTAACGTACAATTTGCACTTAACCCACATACCGAAGAAATAATAGTAGTAGAAATAAACCCACGTGTAAGCCGCAGCTCAGCACTGGCAAGCAAAGCCACAGGTTATCCTATTGCAAAAATTGCTGCTAAACTGGCCATTGGTTATAATTTAGATGAATTAAAAAATCAAATTACACAAAGTACATCGGCTTATTTTGAACCTGCGCTGGATTATGTAATTGTAAAAATACCTCGTTGGAATTTTGATAAATTTAAAGGTGCAAATGATACACTTGGTTTTCAAATGAAATCGGTTGGTGAAGTAATGGCCATTGGTAGAAGCTTTGCTGAAGCCATACAAAAAGCCTGTGTGAGTTTAGAAAACGAAGCGGTTGGGTTAGGTTATTACGGTAAGAGTGTAATGAAGGCAGAAGAACTTATTGAGTATATAAAAATACCAAAGTGGGATAGGGTGTTTCGCATAAAAGATGCATTGATGGCTGGTGTGAGCGTAAAGCGTATTTGCGAAAGCACAAAAATAGACCGTTGGTTTATTTATCAAATACAAAAAATAGCAGATTGCGAAAAACAAATAGCCAACTATGATTTTGATACGCTGCCTGAAGCATTGTTAAGAGAAGCTAAAATGATTGGCTTTAGCGATGAACAAATGGTACGCATTATGCAAGATGGAGATGCAGATAAATTATACGAACGTAGAAAAAAATTGGGAATTACAAGGGTCTTTAAAATGGTAGATACTTGTAGTGCTGAGTTTGAGGCAAAGACACCTTATTTTTATAGTACGTTTGAAGCCCCCTCTAACTCCCCCGAAGGTGGAGGACTAGTCTCCAACGAGTCGAAAGTTTCTCCTAGAGTATTAGAGAGCCAGAACCCTCCTTCGGGGGGCAGGGGGGCTATAATTGTACTTGGTAGTGGCCCTAACCGAATAGGACAGGGTATTGAGTTTGATTACTGCTGTGTACACGGCTTGCTTGCTATTAAAGAAGCAGGTATGGAAGCAATAATGGTAAACTGCAATCCTGAAACGGTGAGTACAGATTTTGACATGGCGGATAAACTATATTTTGAACCTGTATATTGGGAGCATATTTGGGAAATAATAGAGCATGAAAAACCCGAAGGTGTTATTGTACAATTGGGTGGACAAACAGCTTTGAAGCTTGCAAAAAAATTAACTGAAAAAGGCGTAAAAATTATTGGTACATCTTTCGATAGTATGGATATAGCCGAAGACAGAGGTCGTTTTAGCGATATTTTAAAAGAACTGGAAATACCTTATCCAAATTATGGCACAGCATACAATACTGATGAAGCAATTGAAGTAGCCAAAGAAGTTGGTTACCCTGTATTGCTTCGACCAAGCTATGTGCTAGGCGGGCAGCGTATGAGGATTGTATTAAATGATGATGAACTTGAAAAGGGTGTTTTGAGTTTACTAAAACATTTGCCTGGCAATAAAATTTTGATAGATCATTTTTTAGATAGATGCCAAGAAGCAGAAATAGATGCCATTTTTGATGGAGAAGATTTTCATGTAATGGGATTGATGGAACACATAGAACCTGCTGGTATCCATAGCGGAGATAGCAATGCAGTATTGCCACAATTTAACCTTACGCCATTAGTAGTGCATGCCATGGAAGAGTATGCAGAAAAAATTGCAAGAACGCTAAATATAAAAGGCTTAATTAATATTCAATTTGCTATAAAAGAAGGAAAAGTGTATGTGATAGAAGCAAACCCAAGGGCTAGCCGCACTACTCCATTTATTGCAAAAGCATATGGTATTCCATACCTTAACATTGCTACAAAAATTATGCTTGGTGTTGCCAAGTTAAAAGATTTTACTTTCGAAAAAAACCTTACTGGCTTTGCTATTAAAGAGCCTGTGTTTAGCTTTAATAAATTTCCTGGAGTAAATAAAGAGCTTGGTCCAGAAATGAAAAGTACTGGCGAAGCTATTAGGTTTATAAAAGATTTACGAGACCCTTATTTTAGACAATTGTATAAGGAGAGGAGTATGCACTTGAGTAAGTAAGAAGTTTTAGCAATTTTTTGTGTATTTCTAAGTTTAAACAGCCTAAGACTAATTTTAAAGTATTGAATTTGAACTAGTCGCTACAAATTGTTTAAGGTCACAAATTGTGACCTTGAACGTAGAATGAGTAGCAATATAAAATGCCGCCGCTATACCTTTTCTTAACAGAGTATAGTTTATACATAATAAAAAGTAATATGCAGATTATAACAAGTATTCAAAATCGTATCTACGAAATGCGTGGCGAAAGGGTTATGATTGATAAAGATTTAGCTGCCCTTTATGAAGTGGAAACAAGGGTTTTAAATCAGGCTGTCAAAAGAAATTCAAAACGATTTCCAAATGATTTTATGTTTCGGCTTATTGAAAGTGAGTATGAGATGCTGAAAAATAATCTTACAAATTCAACCATGTCATCACAAAATGTGATGACATATTCTACTAAACGCCCTAAAAGTGCTTTACCTTACGCATTTACCGAACAAGGAGTAGCAATGATTAGTGGCATATTAAATAGCGATAAAGCAATAAGTATGAACATTGCTATTATGAGGGCTTTTGTAGCGGTAAGAAAAACACTTTTAGAACAAACCGACATAAAGCAACAACTGCAACTTATAAAAGAAAGGATTGGTGAACATGATGCTTAGTTAAACCAAATTTATGATGCCATGGAAAATCTCTTAGACGAAAAAGCAGCTCAAAAAAAATGGGACGAAAGAGGACGGATTGGGTTTAAGAAATAAAAAATAACATAGCTATTTTACATAAAACTATATTGTATTTATCTATTATTTTTTGGTTTATAAGTATAATTATAGCCATTCCCATTTCCTCAAAACATGTTTGCTTGTAATGCAAAAAATAACTAATTCTCCCAATCGATATTTCTTACTAAATAAACCATACAACATGGTTTCGCAATTTGTAAGCAGCCACCATGTGCGACTTTTAGGAGAAATAGATTTTGATTTTCCTGAGGGTACACATGCTATAGGCAGGCTAGATGGGCCATCAGAAGGGTTACTTATTTTGACAACAGATAAAACAGTTACGAGAAAACTATTTTTAGCAAAAGAAGCACACGTTCGTTCTTACTTGGTAATGGTACAGCACAAAATGACTGAAGAAAGTTTTTTGCAATTGCAAGCAGGTATAAATATTCCTATAAACGATACAGAATTTTACTTAGCAAAACCATACTCCGTAAAAATAATAAAGCAGCCAACTACATTATACAAATATGCATTAGACCCAAGAGAAATATACCCACATACTTGGTTGCTTATTACCCTT
>JANXOQ010000107.1 GCA_025357775.1 Ferruginibacter sp.
CAATCTTTGGAGCCCCCACTTTTTCGGTAGAAGAGGGAAAGGCGTTTTGTTTCAATTATAAAATTACAAACTAAAAACTCTCAAACTAAAAAGATGTCAGTCTGTGCCTGTCGAAAGCTATTTTGAATAAGCTTAGTCTGATAAAGTAACGGTAACAAAATTTTGTCATTTGCAAAGAGTTTAAAAATTTATTTTATGAGTATCTATGCTTTACAATATAATAACTTGAACATCTACTTAAATATTTTCTTGAACAACCCCAATCTCCCTTTAAATGGCGGATATTTCACTGAAGGATCCAGCCAAGTGGGCGTTTTAAGTACTGATTTTTTATGACTAAAAGTATCAAAACTAAACTTGCCATGGTAGCTGCCTGTACCACTAGCACCTCTACCACCGAAAGGTAAATGATGGTTAGATAAATGCATTGTTACATTATTTACACAACCACCTCCAGCCGGTATTGCTTGCAACCATTTTTTTTCATTTTTAATGGAAGAAGTAAATATATAAAATGCCAATGGATTTTTGTGAATTTTTAAGATTGCTAATGCTGCTGCTTTTTCTGTATACCCGATTATAGGTAAAATTGGCCCAAATATTTCAGCTTGCATTACTGCATCATTTATATTATTTATTTCAAGCAATGTAGGTTCAATATACAAATCTGCTTTATCAGTTTTACCACCAACTAATATTTTTCCATTACTCAAATATTTCTCTAATCTATTAAATTGTCGTTCGTTTATTATTCTACCGAATGCTTCCGTTTTTTGTGCATCTACTTCAAAAAATTGTACTATTGCTTTTTTTATTTCGTTTATCAATTCATCTTTCACACTCTGCTGTACAAGTACATAATCAGGCGCTACACAGGTTTGCCCAGCATTGCTAAACTTTGCCATAGCAATTCTTTTTGCCGCAACTTTTATATCTGCATCTGCTTCTACAATACAAGGGCTTTTACCTCCAAGCTCTAGCGTTACTGGTACTAAATTTTTTGCAGCTAGTTCGTAAATTATTTTTCCTACAGCTGTGCTACCAGTGTACATCACATGGTCAAAAATAAAATTGTTCATTAGCTCAGGTACTACTGTTGCACCATCACCTACCACATACAAAATATAATTTTTATCAAAAGTACTCTCTATAATTTTCTTCATTACCGCTTCTGTAGCAGGTGCTAGTTCGCTCGGCTTCATTACCACACAATTGCCCGCTGCTATTGCACCCACAAGTGGTGTCATCATTAAATTAAATGGATAATTCCATGGGCTTATAATTAAAACCACCCCAAGCGGTTCACTTACAATAAAACTTTTCGATGGAAAATTTAGCAGATTAGTTCTCACACTTTCTTGCTTCATCCAACTATTTAATTTATTTATAGCAAGGCTTAATTCTGTGAGAAAAAATCCGTTTTCAGTAATGTAACATTCTTCTTTACTTTTTCGTAAATCTTTATAAACAGCATCAAATATTTCTTGCTCATGTGCTACTACAGCTGCCTTCAATTTTTGTAATTGGGCTTTTCTAAATTCGTACGATTGTGTTGCGCCACTTTCAAAATAAGCCCGCATTTTTTCTAGTTTCTCCATTTAAATTATTATTAAATTTGTAATAAAGTTATACAAACTATGATGACCGACGAACAATATATGCGCCTTGCTATACAAGAAGCAGAAAAAGCTTTTGAAAAAGATGAAGTGCCTGTTGGGGCAATTTTGGTTTTAAACAATAAAATAATAGCACGCAGCCACAACCAAGTGGAGTTGTTAAAAGACAGCACCGCACATGCAGAAATACTAAGCCTAACCACCGCATACAATGCACTTAGCAGCAAATATGTACCAGATGCTACTTTATATGTAACGCTTGAGCCATGCCTTATGTGCTGTGGTGCATTGCATTGGAGCAAAATTGGGCGTATCGTTTTTGGCGCATCCGATGATAAAAATGGGTACAGAAAATACACAGGTGATTTAAATCCATTTCACCCAAAAACGCAGTTAGTTGGTGGAATATTAGCGGAAGAATGTGGTAGTTTGTTAAAAATCTTTTTTAAAGGAAAACGATAAAATATTAACTACATCCACAAGTTTGTACAACTGTTGTCAGGGTAAAATTGGTACCTTAAGTGTTGGCAAAATTTTTAAACTTTTTTAAGGTTTTGACAAACTTCAATAGTGTCTTTTATTTTTGTTATAGTTTTTTCGTAAAGCTGAAGCAGCAAAAAATGAAATATTTATATGTTGTATTTCTGAAATAAATAAAAAATTAATTAAACAATAAAATCAATTTTACTGTTTAATTTTGTGATACAAACATTTTAAATCAAATAAAATTTATAAAATGGTATTTACACTAGCACCGTTGCCTTATGCTTATGAAGCATTAGAGCCACATATTGATACTGAAACTATGCACATACACCATGATAAGCATCACCAAGCTTATGTAGATAATGTGAACAAGGCAATAGCAGGCACAGCGCATGAAAATAAAACGATAGAAGAATTAGTGGCAAATGCAGGATCTATAAGCCCAGCGGTACGAAACAATGGCGGTGGGCATTGGAATCATACTTTTTTTTGGGATTCTTTGCAAAACAATAATGGTGCAAAGCCAACAGGAAAATTAGCTGAGGCCATTGATGCTGCTTTTGGAAGTTTTGATGTATTTAAAGAAAAATTTAATGCAGCAGGCACTACTCGTTTTGGTAGTGGTTGGGCTTGGTTAATAATACAGGATGGAAAGTTAGCAGTGAGCTCTACGCCAAACCAAGACAATCCTTTGATGGATGTGGCTGAAGTAAAAGGTACGCCAATATTGGGTTGCGATGTATGGGAGCATGCCTACTATTTAAAATATCAAAACAAACGTCCAGCTTATTTAGAAGCATTTTGGAATGTTGTAAATTGGCATAAAGTAGCAGAGCGTTTTGAAAAAGGATAAAGTAATATTTATAAAAAAGCCCATCGTTTTGAGAGGCTACTGAAAAAGTCATTTAAGACTTATTAAGAAAGGGGGGGTAAAAAGATGAAATTTTTTACCCCCCTTTTGTATTTTGTATTTGATTTAAATTTAATCTACATGCTAATACTACAAATAGAATTTCAATTTAGTAAGTATAGTTCGCTTTACAAGTTTTATTCTAAAAAGTAGATGCTTTTTCAGTGCCCTCGATTTTTTCAGCTCCTTTTATCGGTTAGCTTTTATGGCCAATAAAACTTATTGGTTAGGGTTATTTTTAAAGTGTAAATACCATTTTATAAAGTTTCTCTTTGCTTCATATCTTAAGCCAGAATGCAGTAATAATTTTTCTTTTAAATGTCTAAAATAGCACTCAAGCCTGTTTGTAGTTTTGGGTATTCCCATATCGTTTAAGTAGTAAAAAAGATTGGGTAAAGCATTAAAGAGTAAAGTATATGCTTGATGTAATCCCTTATTTGTGTACCAAGCTTTCATTGTTGTTTGGTTGATAGATTCTTCTAGCAATACATTGCGGTACTCTTGATACCAATTGTGAAGTTCTAGTAATAAAAAAGAACACTCTTCTTGTCGTTCAATTGAAGTGATTTTGTTTACTATTTTTAATAACAATTTGCTAGCTTCTAGTTTTGGCTTAGCCCTCAAATAAGCCCTGCATTGGCGTTTTACGTGAACTACACATCTTTGGATGATAGTATTTGGATAAGCTTTTTTAACAGCTTTTAAAATTGGTTTATGTCCGTCGCAGGTTACGCTATATACATCTACGCCTAATGATTTTAGCACTTTTAAATCTTGATAAATCTCCCTAAATTTTTCTTGAGTTGTTGTTCTATATAATTGAACATAACGAGTATCATGGTCAAGATATAAAACTAGGCAAAGACCATTGGGTAAGTAAGCCGCATCAATAAGAATGTGAACCTTTGTTTTACTCCTAATGGGGATTTGCAGTGTTTCTAAAAGATATTTATTGAATAAACGACTCAGGCTTCAATTGCTTGTATCCATCTCCACTAAAAGAGTTCGATAAACCCTTAAACCAAATAAAACGATTAGCATCGCTAATAGCTTTGTTTTCCCACTGAAAAAGTATACCGCAATTTTTTACATTTGAAACGTTGTTTGCCACCTTGTTTGCCCCAACAAATAACATTGCTTTGACCACATCCCCAGCAGGATTTTTTTGCGTAATAACTTAAATTGAAAAGAGTTTCAATTTAGTCAATTGAAACCCTTTTATGTATTATCTTTTAGGAGATTTTACCAACTATTTTTGGCAACATTGTCTTTTTATTTCTAATTGGTATTATCCTTATACCTCACATTTATTAAAATTTAAGAATAAAACGCAAGATGAAACAAATGCCCTCACCTAATAATTAAGAAATATCCTACTTTATTTCTTCATAATCCAAATAGTCATCTTTAGAAATTATTGTTTGTTTCTTAGGAGGTTCTTGTTTTTCTTTTTGCTGCTGGGTTTGCTGCTGTTCTCTCATTTTAGTATGCATTTCATGAATTTTACCACGCATTTGCTTACTGCTTTTGTACAAGGGTATAATAAAATCGAAGATTAATTTATACAAAAAATAAATTACCACCAGCTCTCCTATAAGCCTAAATAAGTTCATTTTATTTATTTTTTATTTTTCAAATTATTAATACTGTTTCTCTGTATCAATATTTTTATTTCTTATCATTTCTTTCACAAAGGTATTAAGCCTAGCAATATATTGCTGTTAAATTTTACGAATGGAAAACGATATATTTTGGCAGAAACAAAGGTTTAGTATATATTTGCAACAGATAAAAGAGAAGAAGAAAGGGAACCAATGGTTCCCTTCTTCTTTTATAAAGCAAAATGAGTACAAATACTAATATAGAACTGGTTGAAAAAATATTGCTTTCTAAGCTTTATGATGATATTTTTTTGGTAGAAATGAAGGTAAAGCCCATAAACAATTTTAAAATTTATTTAGATGCAGATAGCGGTTTGGGTATAGATAAGTGCATCAAAATAAATAGAGCCATGTACAAACAGTTAGAAGAAATGGCTATTTACCCAGAAGGTGATTTTTCACTTGAAGTATCTAGCCCTGGGATAGATGAACCGCTAAAGTTACTAAGGCAATATGTAAAAAATATTGGCAGAGAGGTGGAAGTTTTATTGAATGATGCTACTGAAAAAGAAGGGAAATTATTAGAAGCAACAGAAGAAGCAATCTTAATAGAACAAACAACGGGAAAAGGTAAAAAAGCTGTAATAGAAAATATCACTATAGCATTTACAGATATAAAACAAACAAAAGTTCAAATAAAATTTTAAAAAAACAAAACCCCAATAACCTGTGGGGCAGTGCTACAGCAGGTTCGGACTATGGCAAGCATTAACTTAATAGAATCGTTTCAAGAGTTTAAAGAAGCAGAGAATATTGATCGTCCTACGCTTATGAAAGTAATGGAAGATGTGTTTAAAACACTTATCCGTAAAAAATATGGTAGCGATGATAACTTTGATGTAATCGTAAATGACCAAAAAGGTGATTTGGAAATTTTTCGTCGTCGTACTATTGTTGAGGATGATGATTTGTATAGCACCCTTTCAGAAATAGAATTGAAAGATGCAATTTTGATAGAGCCTGATTACACTATAGGAGAGGAGTTGTATGAGGAAATAGATATACAAAAGGAATTTGGTCGTAGAGCAATACTAGCTGGCAAGCAAACATTGGCGGCACGTATTGGTGACCTTAAGAAAAATATTTTAATAAAAAAATACGAAGAGCGTGTAGGCGAAATAGTAAGTGGTGAGGTACATCAAGTATGGAAAAAGGAAGTATTAGTGTTAGATGAAGATGGAAATGAAATGTTGCTTCCAAAATCAGAGCAAATTGCAGCAGATTATTTTAAGAAGGGTGATACAGTAAGAGCAGTTGTAAAAAAAGTAGAACTAAAAAACAGCCAAGCGGTTATTATTTTATCTCGTACAAGTCCGTTGTTTTTAGAAAAACTGTTAGAAATAGAAGTTCCAGAAATATTTGACGGCTTAATAGTTGTAAAGAAGATTGTACGTGACCCAGGTGAGCGTGCAAAAGTAGCAGTAGAAAGTTTTGATGACCGAATAGACCCTGTAGGCGCTTGTGTAGGTATGAAAGGAAGTCGTATACATGGTATAGTGCGTGAGTTGAAAAACGAAAATATTGATGTTATTAATTGGACAGCAAATACTCAATTACTTATTCAACGTTCACTTACACCAGCTAAGATTACCAGTATTGATTTAGATGATGAAAAAATGCACGCAAAGGTTTTCTTAAAAGCTGATCAAGTATCGCTTGCTATTGGTCGCCGTGGGGTAAATATTAAACTTGCTTGCGAACTTACAGGTTATAACATTGACGTATTCCGTGATAACGAAGGAGAGGAAGATGACTTTGATATTGACTTAGAAGAATTTAGTGATGAAATAGAACCATGGGTAATTGAAATTTTGCAAAAAGTAGGTTGTGACACTGCTCGTTCTGTACTAAACCTTACTGATGAAGAAATAGAAAGAAGAACAGATTTAGAAAAAGAAACCATTGCAGATGTAAAGCGTATTTTAAACCAAGAATTTGAAAACGAATAAGCAATGAATAAAAATTGAAGTAAATAATAACAATAGAAAATTTTGACACTACCAAATTAATGATAGTGGCAGTAAATAAAACGAATGTCAGAATTAAATACACCAAGGCTGATGGCAGCCGCCAAAGAATTTAACATAGGTGCAAACACCTTGATAGATTTCCTTGTGTCTAAAAATCTAAGTGGAAGTGACGACCTGAAGCCAACATCAAAGCTTTCGGACGAAATGTACCGTGTGCTACAAGGCGAGTACCAAGGCGATAAATCTGCAAAAGAAAAAGCTGATAAGGTAGAATTAATTAAAGCTGTAGCTAATGACCCTAAAAAGAAAAAAGATGAGCAAGATTTATCTTTTAAGAAAAAGGATGAAAAGCCAAAGGAAGAGTCAAAACCAGTAGTGGAAGTTAAAGTAGAACCGACAGTAGAAGTTGTAGCTATTGAAAGACCCGTTTTAAAAGTAACTGTGGTAGAGCAACCAAAGGCGGTAGAAGTTGTAACCGTAGGTGCAGTGCCAATAACTACGCCAGAGGATGTAGTATTGGAAAAACCTGCGGAAAAAGAAATTATCACTAAAATAGATGCACCAGAATTAGAAGGCCCTAAAATTTTAGATAAAATAGACTTAAGTACTATAGATTCATCTACTAGGCCAAAAAAGGGAGTTAAAAAAGTAGAAGCCAAAGTAGAGCCAGTTAAAAAAACTGCTCCTACAGCTGCTGTAAAAGCTGTAGCACCAATAATGCAGGTACCAAGCGTGCCAGCTGAAGTGAAGGATTCTACACCAGTTATAGAAAACATTTTATCAGAGCGTTTAACTGGTCCAAAAATTTTGGGTAAAATAGAATTACCTGTAGACAACGATACCAGACCAAAAAGGGATGATGCAAATAAGCGCAAGCGTATACCTATGCAAAAGAAGCCAGGTGCAGGAGCTGGTGCTTTACCTCCTAATAATGTAAATCGTGGGCCAAGACCAATAATAGGTGATGGTGGTGCAAATCGTGGTCCTAGTGGTGCACCAAACAGAGGGCCACAACAAGGTGGTGCTGGTGCTAATAGAGGACCAAGCCAAGGTGGAGGTGGCAATCGTTTTCAACGCCCAGGGCAAAGTGGAGGCAATGCCCCACGCCAACAAGACAAAATAATTGATGCAAAAGAAATACAAGAAAAACTAAAGCAAACACAAGCTAAACTTGCGGGTGCAGGGGGGCGTGGAAAAAGCTCAAAAGCAAAATATAGAAAAGAAAAAAGAGATTTATTTAACGAGGCTCAAAGCAATAGACCAGACGAAGGAAACAAACTACAAGTAACAGAATTTATTTCTGTGAGCGAATTGGCAGGTTTAATGGATGTGAGTTTTGCAGATATTATTGGCAAGTGTATGAACTTAGGTATAATGGTTTCCATTAACCAACGTTTAGAAGCCGATGTTATAGAATTGGTAGCAAGTGAATTTGACTATGAAGTAGAATTTATAGGAGTGGATGATGCGGCAGAATTAGCACTTGAAGAAGAGATAGACGACCCGGCATTATTAAAAGACAGAGCACCTATAGTAACGATAATGGGTCACGTAGACCATGGTAAAACATCCTTGCTAGATTATATAAGAAACACAAATGTAATAGCAGGTGAGGCTGGTGGTATTACACAGCACATTGGTGCCTATGAAGTAACCTTGCCAACCGGTAGAGCCATTACTTTCTTAGATACACCAGGGCATGAGGCCTTTACAGCAATGCGTGCTCGTGGTGCCAAGGTTACAGACATTGCTGTAATTGTTGTAGCGGCTGATGATGCGGTGATGCCTCAAACAAAAGAAGCAATTTCTCATGCACAAGCAGCCAATGTACCTATGATATTTGCTATAAATAAGGTAGATAAAGATGGTGCAGACCCAGAAAGAATAAAGCAACAACTTGCTGGTATGAATATATTGGTAGAAAGCTGGGGTGGTAAATTTCAAAGCCAAGAAATAAGTGCAAAGAAAGGAGAAAATATAGATTTGTTGCTTGAAAAAATATTACTTGAAACTGATATTTTGGAGCTAAAAGCAAATGCTGAAAAAGGAGCAAATGGTACTGTTATTGAAGCATCGCTTGATAAAGGTAGAGGGTATGTAGCTACGATATTGGTACAAAATGGTACATTAAAGCAAGGAGATATGATTGTATCTGGTCAGTTTTTTGGCAAGGTAAAAGCAATGTATAATGAGCGTAACCAACGTTCTAATGCTGCGCCACCATCTACACCAGTATTAATATTGGGCTTAAATGGTGCACCACAAGCAGGTGAGACCTTTAAAGTATTTGCAAACGAAAGTGATGCAAGAGAAAATGCTTACAAGCGTGGGCAAATACTGCGTGAGCAGGGTATGCGTGCAAGAAAACATATTACCCTAGAAGAAATTGGTCGTAGACTTGCATTAGGAAACTTTAAAGAGCTAAATGTAATTCTTAAAGGTGATGTGGATGGATCTGTAGAGGCACTAAGTGATTCATTACAAAAATTAAGTACAGAAGAAATAGTGGTGAAAGTGATACACAAAGCGGTAGGTGCTATTACTGAAAATGATGTAAACTTGGCTGCTGGTTCTGATGCTATTATTATAGGTTTTAATGTTCGCCCGAGTATACAAGCGGCTCGATTGGCTGAAAATGAGGCTATAGAAATAAAAATGTACTCGATTATATACAATGCTATTGAAGAGATAAAGAGTGCCATGGAAGGTATGCTAGAGCCTACGGTAGAAGAGAAAATATTGGGTAACGTAGAAATAAAAGAAACATATCGTTTTGATAAAGCTACCGTAGCAGGTTGTATGGTTTTAGATGGTAAGATGGCTCGTAATAGTCGGATACGTTTGGTAAGGGAAGGTATCGTAATACACACTGGTGAGCTGAGCAGTTTGAAGCGTTACAGAGACGATGCTAAAGAAGTATCCAGTGGTATGGAATGTGGATTGGTCATAAAAAACTACAACGATATAAAAATGGGTGATATTGTAGAGGCGTTTGAAGAAGTGGAAGTGAAGAGAACTCTGTAACCTTTGAATATTGTTGAAAGTTAATTACTAGACTGAGTCTTTTACTTAATTTAAAACATTTTTAGCAAATGTATATTTTTTAAAAGTAAGTTAATGTTTAATAGCAGTATAGAAAATAGTGTTTTACTTTTATAAAAAGAGATCACTATTTCTTAAAATACAGATATTAAAACGCTTTTCATACTTTCTAGTAAAAAAAGAAAAAAGCTTACTGATAAATTAGTATTGCTTTTAGTATGAATACAACGAAAAAATATTTTGCATTTAAACGCTTTTGTTCGTGTCTAACGAAATTAAAACATACCTAAATAATAAAAATTGCAGCTTTAATAATGCTGCAATTTTTTGTTAAAATACAACTGGGGGTAAGCAGTAAAAGTTTTGTATGCTTACCTTTAAATAAAAGGATTATCAGATTATAAAAAAATATCATGAAAAAAAGAGTTTTACTATTTATCAGTTTTATAACTATTTATATGGTTTCTTTTGCGCAGCCAAGTAAAACTAATGCAGATAAAATAATAGCAGTAATAGGAAGTAAAATTGTATTAAAAAGTGATGTAGATAATAGATTGCAAGATATGCAACGCCAAGGGGTGGAGGTGCCAGAAAATGGCAAATGTTATGTGTTGCAAGATTACCTAGGCACTAAAACATTGGTATTGCAAGCGGAAAAAGATTCTATACCAGTATCTGATGAAGATATAGAAAACGACATTGATAATAAGATACGCCAATACATAAACCAATTTGGAGGCAAAGAAGAGTTGGAAAAAATAGCTGGTAAAACAGTTTATCAGTTAAAAGAAGATTTTAAAGAATCTTCCAAAGATCAGAAATTAGCTACTGCTATGCGCAACAAAATTGTTGGAGATATACGCATTACACCCTTTGAAGTAAAAAAATATTTTGAGAAATTAGTAAAAGACAGTTTGCCTTTTTACGAAACAGAAGTAGAAATTGGCGAAATAATAGCATACCCACGAGCAAGTAGAGAAGCAGAAGAATATTGTAAAGAGCAATTAACAGAATTTAAAATACAAATAGAATCTGGCAAAAAAACGATGAACCAAATTTGTAAAATTGGAGGGTCTGATGAACCAGGCTCCAACGAACGCTTTGGTAGAATGGATATTAATAGAGAGCAAAAAGATATAGACCCTACTTTTATGGCAAAATCTTTTACGCTAAAGGAGGGACAATTATCTAACCCTTTTAAAAGTAAATTTGGCTATCATATTTTACAACTTATAAATAGAAATGGCAACGATGCTACTGTGCAGCATATTATTAAAATACCACAAGTGACAGCGGTAGAATTAAAACAAGGATTTGAAAAACTTGATACCGTAAGGGCAAAATTAATTGCTGGTACACTAGATTTTGGTGCAGCTGTAAGTAAATACAGCGATGATGAGTACAGCAAATTTACCGCTGGTATAAAACAAGGTGCTGGTGGAAGTACTTTTCTTACTATTGACCAACTTGATAAAGATATTGTACCGATACTAAAAAATCTTAGGCCTGGCGGCTTTTCTCAGCCTACAGAATACACAGATGCATCTGGCAAAAGAGGGGTAAGAATTATTTTTTTAAAAACAAAAACAGAGCCGCACAGAGAAAATTTAAAAGATGATTATAGCAAAATAGCCGATAAGGCACTTGCAGAAAAAAAAGAAGGTGCGTTGGAAAAATGGTTTAATACAAAACTAAGCAACTATTATATAATGATAGACCCAGCATACCGAGATTGCGAAAGCGTAAAGTTGTGGGTGAATGCTATGACAAAAAAATAGGAGAGAATTTTAGATTTTAGATATTCACAGATGCCAGCTTTTCAAAAAAGTTGGCATCTGTGTTTTATCAATTACCTTGCAATAAATAAATTATTAGAACTTGATAGATAAGAAAAAAGCAGTACAGGTTGAAGATAAAGCAGTACTCATTGGTGTTATACAAAATGAGCATACGGATGTGCAAGTAAATGAATACTTGGATGAGCTAGAATTTTTAGCAGAGACAGCTGGTGTAAAAACTATAAAGCGATTTACCCAAAGACTAAAACACCCTGATGCACGCTCTTTTGTAGGCAAAGGAAAGCTAGAAGAAATTAGAAAATATATTTTACTGAAAAGTATAACACTTGTAATTTTTGATGATGAACTTACAGGCTCGCAAATACAAAATATAGAAGCCGCATTAGATACAAAAACGATAGACAGGAGTGATTTGATATTGGATATTTTTGCCAGTCGTGCACAAACCGCACAGGCTAGAACACAGGTGGAGCTTGCACAATACCAATACATACTGCCACGCCTAAAAGGCATGTGGAAACACTTAGAGCGACAAGGTGGTGGTGTGGGTACACGTGGGCCGGGGGAAACAGAAATAGAAACAGATAGACGTATTGTAAAAGACAAAATAACTGTATTAAAAAAACGCTTAGAAGATTTTGATAGGCAATCTTTTACACAGCGAAAAGAGAGAGGAGAATTTATAAGAGTAGCACTCGTAGGCTATACAAACGTAGGCAAGAGTACTATTATGAATGGGCTTAGCAAAAGTGAAGTATTTGCAGAAAATAAATTATTTGCTACACTAGATACTACCACCAGAAAATGTGTGTTTGAACAAACACCTTTTTTACTAAGCGATACAGTAGGGTTTATTCGAAAGCTGCCACATCATTTGGTAGAGAGTTTTAAAAGTACGCTAGATGAAGTGAGGGAGGCAGATGTGTTGTTGCATGTGGTAGATATTTCTCACCCACAATATGAGGAGCAACTAGCGGTGGTAAACAAAACCCTTGCTGAGCTTAGCTGCGCAGATAAACTTACTATTACCATTTTTAATAAAATGGACCAGTTTGAAAAAATAACTTTTGATGAATGGCTGGAGGAAGATGTGAAACTGCAAATATTACGAGAGCTAAAAGAGCGCTGGGAAGAAAGTACAAAAGGCAATTGCATTTTTGTATCTGCCATAGACAAACAAAATTTTACTGCACTTAGGCAAACTATTTTAAACAAAGTAAGAGATATGTATCAAATAAGATACCCTTACAAAGCGGAGTATTTTTATTAACTAAATAAGTATGATTTATACATACAAATGGCATAAAATAGCCGATACACTAGAAGAAATTAATTTTTCTAATAATAACATTACAAGTTTAGAGGTAGAGGGTAAAATAATATGTATAGCCAAACACCATGAAACACTTTTTGGCTGTGCTAGCAAATGCCCACATGCAAGCGGAGATATGAGCCAAGGTTATATTGATGCTCTTGGTAATATTGTTTGTCCACTGCACCGATATAAGTTTTCGCTAATAAATGGGCGAAACACAAGTGGGGAAGGTTATTTTTTAAAAAACTACCCTATTGAAATACGAGAAAACGGCATTTTTATAGGCATAGAAATCAATAGTGTTTTTTCTTGAATAAAATAATTGGATAAATTTTTTTATTGCCATAAAAATCTCTATTTTTACAATCCACCATTTGGTTAGTGGAAAATTCCTACTTAGCTCAGTTGGTTAGAGCATCTGACTGTTAATCAGAGGGTCACTGGTTCAAGTCCAGTAGTGGGAGCTGTTAAATAAAAGGGTTTAAGTTTAAAAACTTGAATCCTTTTTTATTTTTCCAAATGAGCTATATAGTAAAAGAGATTTGCTCTTGTAATGCCAATTATTTCTATAAAAACTTTTTACTAGTACAAAATTGTATCTAAGCCTATCTTAAAATAAATAATTTTATCTTTTATACTACAAAGTACTAACAATGAGATTACGTTAAAATATAATAGCAAGTGCTTTGAAAAAAAATGATTAATCAAACGTACTTCCACTTAGTAATAGCGGAACACTCCCGAATATAAAAAGTTAGCCAACTTTAATTCACCTACCCTAAGAAAATATTTCACATCTACATCTCTCCCTTCACAAAATCCATCAACACTTTTATTTTCTCTGGGCTAAAATCAAACTCTAACCCTGCAGCTTTGTATAGCTCAGGCAATGTTTTTGTGCCACCAAGGCTAAGGGCGGTGCAATAATTATCCAATGCTTTTTCTGCATTTTGCTTATACTGCATCCACATACCAATAGCACCTAGCTGTGCAATGCCATATTCAATGTAGTAAAATGGCACTTCAAACAAATGAAGTTGTCGCTGCCAAGCATTTTGCCTAAAGTTATTTAGCCCGCTGTAGTCTACTACATCATCAGTAAACTCTCCTACGGTAGCAACCCATATGGCTGTACGCTCCTCATTTGTATGTGTAGGGTTTTCATACAACCAATGTTGAAATTTATCTATTATGGCTATCCAAGGAAAAATCGTAATCGTTCTTTCTAGTTGGTGTTCTTTTGCTTTTGCAAGGTCTGTAGCATTATCAAAGAAAGTATCCCAATGCGTCATACTAAAAAGTTCCATTGCCATGCTAGCTACTTCAGCTATTTCCATTGGGTATTCTTTAAAGCCTGTAAGTGGTAAAGGGTGTGCTAAAAAAGAATGTATGGCATGCCCACCCTCATGTACCATAGTAGTTACATCGTTCATTTGCCCAGCGGCATTCATAAAAATAAATGGTGCGCCACTTTCTGCAA
This sequence comes from Ferruginibacter sp., assembly GCA_025357775.1. GTDB lineage: Bacteria > Bacteroidota > Bacteroidia > Chitinophagales > Chitinophagaceae > Ferruginibacter. The sequence continues at coordinate 14,280 of JANXOQ010000107.1, forward strand.
GTGGGCAGTTATATCCTCCTGGTGATTTGCCTTTTCTGCTTTCTAAATCTAGGTGTTGCATATCTTTCATGCGCTGCAAACATGCACCAAAAAAAGGACGCAATTTTGTAAAACATGCTATTGATTTCTCCAATAGCTCTTCCCCTGTTTTAAATGGACGTAAAGGTTTTGTGCCAGCTGGCTCTGCCTCCAAGTCCCATGGGCGCAGGGTTTTCAGGCCAAGCTTTGCTTTTTTATTTTTATAAATTTCATTTACAAGTGGCATTACGTGTAGCTTTACTGCATCATGAAATTTGTAACAATCTTCTTTTGTATAATCAAACCTGCCGAGTTCTTTAAATCGATAATCTCTATAGTTTTTAAACCCTGCATTGATAGCTATATTATTTCGCAAACCAAGAAGGGTATCGTATAAATTATTCAATTTTTCTTTATCCTCAAGTCTACGTGTTTGTATTTTTCTGTACACCTCTTCTCTCAAGTTTCTATCCTCACTTTCTAAAAACTTTGCAGCTTGCTGTAATGTAAATTCTTCGCCGTTTACTGTTACCATCATTGCACCTGTTATTTGCCCAAATTGCTGCTCTAGTACCGATACCTCTGCTTGCAGAGAAATATTTTCTTCTCTGTACAATGCTATGCTATTATTTGTACTACGCAAATATGTGAGATACTGCTCTTGGTTTAATAATGGTAAAAAAGTAGAGGCCATCAATTTTTTATTTAAGGCATCACTATATGGTTTTATGTGTGGTTCTATTTCCGTACAAAAGAAATTAAATGCTTCTTCTAAAGCTACATTTTCATTGTCGCAAGTCATTTTTATTTGTCGCCAGCAAGCATCTTCGTTTACTGCTGCTTCTAGTTCGCTTATATTAAGTAGCCATTCTTCTAAATGTTCTTTACTTGTAATTTCTTGCGCTAGCAATGTTTTAAAATATGGCTCTAGTGCTGCCCAGTTGGTAACAGTAAAATTTTGTGGAAGAAAATGGCGTTCTATTTTTTTTAAATCGGCTGTATACATAAAGAATATTTAGTATTTAGTTTGGGTTTGTGGGCCTTGAATTTTTTAATATTTCATTTTAATATAGTAAAGTTAACGCTGTGTGTCTTTTACATACCATATTTTAATTGCTAAATTTAACTATATTTATTTTCGTCTTTTTATATTGATAACGCAAATATAATTTTTATGAACTTGAAAATAAAATTGAGTATTTAATGATTTCATTTAGCATTGCGTACTACATTTACTATATTAAAGAGCAAGTAAAGTTTTATGTATATAAAAATTACTAGCCAGTATTATAAAACA
>JANXOQ010000363.1 GCA_025357775.1 Ferruginibacter sp.
TTTTTTCTTGTTAAGTTATCCAAATAAATAAATAGAAAGTTTTGGGTGTAAACTCTATTGATATGAATCAATCAATTAATAACAATCTCTCCATCTTTCATTTGCACAATTCTATCACTCATTGCAGCAAGTTCTTCATTGTGGGTTACAATTAAAAAAGTTTGTTCAAATTTATCTCTTAGTTCTATAAAAAGATTGTGCAAAGCTCTTCCATTTGTGCTATCTAAATTACCAGTAGGCTCGTCTGCCATTATTATAGCAGGGTTATTTATAAGTGCCCTAGCTACTGCTACACGCTGTTGTTCTCCACCTGATAATTGATGAGGTTTATTTTGCAATCTATTACCAATGCCCAATGCTTTCAATAAATCTATTGCTTTATTTTCGGTTTCTTTTTTCTTTTTTCCCGCTATCCATGCTGGTATACAAACATTTTCTAAGGCAGTAAACTCTGGTAGCAAATGGTGAAATTGAAAAATAAATCCAATGTTCAAATTTCTAAATTTAGCAAGTTCATTTCCTTTTAGCATATCTATTCTTTGCCCTTTAAGAAAAACTTCCCCTTTATCTGCTCTATCTAATGTACCAAGTATATGTAAAAAAGTGCTTTTGCCAGCACCTGATGAACCAACGATACTGACAATTTCTCCCTTACTTATTTTTAAATCTACAGATTTTAACACCTGCAATTTTTCATAAAATTTTTCAATTCCTTTTGCTTCTAACATTGGCACAAAATAATTAAATAAAATGAGTTTAAATTATTCAAAACAATTTTGGTTTATTTTTTATAGATGTAGAATTATATTCAACAGATGAGTTTAAAATATTTTTGATTAAATACATTTTAAAAATAGCACCACATAGTTTTGCGCTAGCACTCTCTTCCACTTATATTAGCATCTATATGTATCCGGCTATTGCCTTGCCTAAGGTTAAAAAAATAATTTTTAAAAAATCCTTGCTAAAACCAAATGCCAAAGCAGTTATTTTGTACTTAAGTTTGAGTAAAGAATGTAACATTAAAAGCGATTCATGCATTTCGATAGATGTGCACAATAATTATTTCTTTTGCAAAAATGGAAAAATAGAAATATAAAAGAGTATACCAGCGAAAAAAATAGATGCTGCAGAAATTAATATTTTTGGTACTAATTGATTTTCTTTAAAAAGCGGAATAACTTTATCTACAATCATATCAATATTGAGATAAACTAGTACAATAGCAATAATTATTGCGGCAATTTGCTGAATTGGTTTTATTGCAAATATGCCCATCTTTTTTTTATCACTCACAAAATATATAAGTGGTATAATCGCAAAAGCTAATTGCAAACTTAAGATAACTTGGCTGCCAATTAATAAATCTTCTAATTTACTTTCTCCATAAATTAAAAACACAATCAATGCAGGTATAATGGCTACGAGCCTTGTTACAAGCCTACGCAACGTAGGGCTTATGCGTATGCTAAGGTAGCCTTCCATTATTATTTGCCCAGCAAGTGTGCCTGTAATGGTGCTGCTTTGCCCAGCAGCTATTAAGGCTATTGCAAATAAAATGGGGGCAGCATTTCCTAAAAAAGAAGGCAATAGTTTGTGTGCTTCTTTTATGGTAGCTACCTCGGCATTGCCGCTGTTATAAAATATAGCTCCTGCTAAAATTAAAATACCTGCATTTACAAAAAATGCAAGGTTAAGTGCTATGGTAGTATCTATTCTATTAAATTTTATGGCTTCATTTATACCTTCAACTGTTCTATTTATTTTACGTGATTGTACCAAGGCTGAATGTAAATATAAATTATGAGGCATAACTGTTGCACCAATAATACCAATAATAATATATTTAGCATATTTATCAGGAATGCTTGGTACGACTCCTTTTACAACATCTGCCAAAATAGGTTGTGCAATAAATATTTGTATAAAAAATGCAACAAAAATGATAGCTACAAGCGCAATAATAAATGCTTCCATTTTGCGAATACCTAATTTTTGTAAATACAATAATAAAAAGGTATCCAATACTGTAAAACCTACCCCCCACACTAATGGCAAGCCAGTTAAAAGTTGTATACCAAGGGCCATTCCCAATACCTCAGCTAAGTCGCAGGCTGCAATAGCTACTTCAGCTAAAATGTATAAAATAAAATTGATGGCTCTTGGATAGGTTTCTCTGTTAGCTTGTGCCAAATCTCTACCTCTTACAATGCCCAACCTTGCAGACAAACCTTGCAACAGCAACGCCATTAAATTACTCATGAGCAAAACCCAAATTAAAGCATAGCCATATTTGCTACCTCCTGCCAAGTCTGTAGCCCAGTTGCCTGGATCCATATAGCCTACACTTACCAAGTATGCGGGACCTAGAAACGATAATATTTTTCGCCAGCCTTTTTTCGGCAAAGTAGTGTCAACTGTGCTATTCACTTCGCTTAGTGATATATATGATACTTCTGATTTAGTCATTACTGCTTCAAGACTTCGCTTACACGAATTTAATTGTTAGACAAATCTAACAATTAAATAAATAAATACCTAAAACTAATTTTATACGGTATTACTTAATAAAATTTGTTTTACTTCTTCAAAATTTGCCTCAACAAGTATACTTTTTTTAGGCAAGTGCATAATTTCTTCTATTGCATAAGGTAAAATAATTTTTTCTTTTATAATTGGCTCTACCACATCGTAAAACTTTACCGGGTGAGCCGTTTCTACAATGAAACCTTTTTCTGTTAAATTTTTTTGTAAATAATCTTGTAAGGCATTATAGGCAACAGCTCCATGTGGGTCTAACAAATATTTTTCATTTTTATATACTTCTAAAAGTGTTTTCCTTGTATCGTCATCAGATACTTTATAGCCAGTAATATTATTTTTTACACTTTCAAATTGATGCTGAAACAATTGCATTATTCTTACAAAATTGCTTGGATTGCCCACATCCATTGCATTACTTATTGTTGGAATAGCTTTTTGTGGTTCATACTTTTGAGTAACCAAATAGTTTGGTACAACTGCATTGGCATTGCATGCAGCTATAAAATGCTTTATAGGCAAGCCACTTACTTTTGCCAATAACCCTGCACAAATGTTTCCAAAATTTCCGCTAGGTACGCTTACAATTGGCTCAGTTTTATATAATTGTTTCCACTGCTTGTATGCAAAAAAATAATAAAACTGCTGTGGCAACCAACGGGCTACATTAATTGAATTGGCAGATGTTAAAAATAAATGATTATTAATTTCTGTATCTAAAAATGCTTGCTTTACTATGGCTTGGCAATCATCAAAACTACCATTTACTTCTAATGCTTTTATGTTGCTACCAAGTGTAGTTAATTGTTTTTCTTGCACGCTGCTAACTTTACCACTTGGGTATAAAATAACTACCTCCACCCCTTCTACGTTATAAAAACCATTGGCTACAGCGCCGCCCGTATCTCCTGATGTTGCTACTAATACTGTTACTTTCTTTTTACTATCTTTTACAAAATGTGTTAAACACCTACTCATAAATCTTGCTCCAATATCTTTAAACGCTAATGTAGCACCATGGTACATTTCAAGCGAAAAAATATTATCGGTAATTTTCACCAATGGCATTTCAAAGTTGATGGTTTCATTTACAATTTTTTGTAAATCTACAGTTGATATAACGTCCCCTACAAAGGGTTTTATTACATCAAAAGCTATTTGCTCATTGTTTTTATTTTCAATATCGTCAATCCAATTTTTGGATAACTGAGGAATACTTTTAGGAAAGTATAAACCTTTATCAGGTGCTTGTCCGTTTATAGTTGCAACTTTAAAATCTACATAGGGAGATTGATTATTGAGGCTATAATATTGCATTAATATTTTTATTTAACAATGTTTATAATTTGATTACAAATAATACTAGAAGAAGAATCTTTTCAAAAAATAGTTTTCTAAACAGCTTCAACAAGGTCAGTTTGACAAAATTTCAACTTAAAATTTAGAGTAAATAAAAATTTACACTTCTTCAATTTTTACTCCCTCATTATTTATTGTCGTTACGTGTGTATAGTAAGCAACTCCGATTTTATCATAAATATTTTTCATTTCTTGTTCTACATTTTTTGCAGTAACCTCATCTTTGCTTAACATAAAAATAGATGGGCCAGAGCCACTTATACCTCCTCCTAAAGCACCTGCTGCAATACTTTTCTTTTTTATTAAATCAAAAGCAGGAATTAAAATACTTCTTACTGGCTCTACAATTACATCTTCCAAACTTCTGCTTATTAAATCATAATCGCTTTTAAAAAAACCTGCAACCAAGCCAGCAATGTTACCCCACTGTTTTATGGCATCTTTTAGTGAAACTTCCTTTCGTAAAATTTGTCTGGCGTCAGCAGTTTTTACTTCTATTTGCGGGTGTATAACAGTTACAAACATTGAGGGTGCTGGTATTTCTACAATATCTAAAGGCTGAATAGAACGTATTAATGTTATGCCTCCTAAAATGCATGGCGTAACATTATCAGCATGTTTTACACCAGTTGCTAGCTTTTCGCCATGCATGGCAAAACGTACCAAATCGTGTTTGCTAAAATAATTGTTGAGCAAATAATTTGCACCAACTACTGCACCTGCAGAGCTAGCAGCGCTAGAACCTAAGCCACTACCTGGTTTAATTATTTTATTTATAATTATTTCAAAACCAAAATCTATTTCGCCACATTCTGCAAGCATAGCTAAAAGTGCTACACCCGCTACGTTTTCTTCTGGTTTGGTTGGTAAGTTATATTCATCAATATGTTTTATAACAATGCCTGCATTTTTAGTTAAAGTTATTTGCATTTCATCGGCAGGCTTGTTTATTGCCATGCCTAATATATCAAAACCACACACAATATTAGCTACTGTTGCAGGTGCAAGAATTTTGATGGTTTTATATTGTAAGAATGCTTTATTAATCATATTTATTTTTTTGCTGCGCAAAATAGGTTTGTTACAACTTGTCTCATAAAAAGAAGGAAATTCAAATTTTTTGTTTTTCGTCACAAAATAACATTCTAGCAAAGAAAGCTTAAAGGCGTTTTACTTTTATAAAATTCTTAATTATTCAAAATGATGCTAGGTTAAAAATACTTCGCATCTTTTCTTACTAAAATTAAATTTTAAACAATTTATACAATAACTCTATAATCTATAAATATT
>JANXOQ010000164.1 GCA_025357775.1 Ferruginibacter sp.
TAAGTATAAACTATCTACTTTTTTTATAAATATTTATTTAATTTTTAACTACCAAGTTTTTTTTAATATAAATATTGTAAAAAAATAAAACCCCGAAACTTTCATTTCAGGGTTTTAATATTACTTTTTCATGTACATTACTTCTTTTACCAATCGTACCGTTCGTGGTATATCTGGAAGGTAGGCTGCTACCATGTTTGGCGCATAGTGCATTGGTGCATCTGCTGATGTAATGCGCCTTATTGGAGCATCTAAATAATCAAACCCTTCCTTTTGTATGCGGTATGCTATTTCAGAACTTACAGATGCAAATGGCCACTGCTCTTCTACAATTACGAGTCGGTTTGTTTTCTTTACACTTTCTAAAATTGTAAACCAATCTAAAGGACGAATAGTAGCGACATCAATAACCTCTGCTTCAATGCCTTCTTTTGCAAGTTCTTCTGCTGCACCTAAGGCTACTTTCATCATTTTATTAAAAGATACAATTGTTACATCCTTTCCTGCACGCTTTATAAAACACTTACCAATTGGCAATACATATTCCCCTTCTGGCACTTCACCTTTATCGCCATACATTACTTCGCTTTCCATAAATACTACAGGGTCATCATCTCTTATTGCTGCTTTTAATAAGCCTTTTGCGTCGTAAGGGTTGCTTACAGATATTACTTTTAGCCCAGGTATATTGGCATACATACTTTCAAATGCTGTACTATGTTGTGCGCCAAGCTGCCCAGCACTTCCATTGGCACCCCTAAATACAATAGGGCATCCTACTTGCCCTCCACTCATGGCAAGCATTTTAGAAGCAGTATTTAAAATTTGGTCTAATGCTAATACCGCAAAATTCCAAGTCATGTACTCTACTATTGGTCGTAACCCATTTTGAGCAGAACCAACTGCAATAGCCGTAAAACCAAGCTCAGCTATTGGTGTATCTATTATTCGCTTTTCTCCAAACTCCTCTAGCATGCCTTGGCTTACTTTATAAGCACCGTTGTACTCTGCTACTTCTTCTCCCATTAAATAAACCCTCTCATCCGCTCTCATTTCTTCTTGCATTGCTTCTCTAAGTGCTTCTCTAAACGCTATTTGACGCATAATAAGTATTGAAAATTTTATTTTAAGTTATTCAATTAAATCATTGTTATGATTTTAAGCAAATTTATTGTATCAATGTTAAACTAACAAAAAGGAATTTTATGCTATAAGTAGTATGAAAAATGAAAAAATATATTTACGATAAAATATATAGTACGAGAAAAATAACTTATTAAAAGTGTACTAAAAATAGATGAAAAAATAAAAGCCCTTATTTAAGAGCTTTTATTTTTTAGGTAACAAAACAATTGTTACGTGAGATACGATTAATCAAAAAGTATAAAACAATCAAAAAATTTAACATTACAAATATGAATAATAGTTTTATGTGTTTTAGTAGTTTAATATTTTTATTTATGATAGAAAAAATACTACATCTTGTAGAATTCATGAAAGTATAGAAAATTATATACAAAATTATTTACAGAAGATTTAAGGGTATAAATTAAAACCACATCATGCGATAGCCATTTCAAAAAGATTTCAAATTAATTAAAAATCTTAATCAATCATTTATTCTTGGGTCTATGAACATATAAATAAAATCAGCCAAAATATTAATAAGTATAAATATAATGGCACTTAAAAGTACCGAGCCCATTACAACAGGGTAATCTAATTTTTCTAAAGCATTTACGGTTATTTTGCCTAATCCTTTCCAACCAAAAATATATTCTACAAAAAAAGAACCTGCCAATAACTCTGCAAACCATCCAGTAATAGCAGTTACTACAGGGTTTAATGCATTTCTTAATGCATGCTTGTATATAACAGTATTTTTAGATAAACCTTTTGCATAAGCTGTTCTTACAAAATCTTGCTGCAAGACATCTAGCATGGAGCTTCTGGTTAGCTGTGCTATTATTGCCATTGGGCGTATACCAAGCGTAAACGCAGGAAGAATTAAGTTTTTTAGTGCTAGAAATCTTTCTCCAGTCACCTCATCTATTTCGTACAAACTACCAGTGATATGCAAGCCTGTATAAGGTTGCAGTATATAACCAAAAATATATGCTACAATAATTGCTATAAAAAAAGAGGGTGCAGATATACCTGCAATACTTCCTACAATAGCGGTGGTATCTATCAAAGTATCTTTATTTATTGCTGCCAATATTCCTAAAAAAATTCCTACAATACATGCAAAAATCATAGCCGTAAAAGCTAAAACAATAGTAGCGGGTAATGCTTCCATTAAAACGGTAGTAGTATCTTTTTTGGTTTGATAGCTTTTGCGGAGGTAAGGTATTTTTAATGCTAGGGTAGTTTCGCCTCCAATAAAAAACCCTTTTAAATCTTTCTTCTTTATATCTTCCCTACTATGAAAAGCAATTGGTGACACATCGTTTAAGTAAAGAAAAAATTGTTTCCATTTTGGTTGGTCTAGGTACAAATCTTTACGAATGTTATCCATCGTTTTCTTATCGCCTGTTTGCCCTACAATAAGCCTTGTTGGGTCTCCAAAGCCTTGAAACATAACAAACACCAATGCTACTACACCGGGTAATACAGTTAAAGAAATAAGAGTTTTTTTTATGAGAATATTCAAATACTACATTTTTATGATTATTTAGAAATAACAACTTTTAAAAATGTCATTCTTTTAAAAATTATACAAAATATAAACCTTTTCTTTTTTACAAAAACCTAGCTTTCATTTCAATCGCTAATATCTTTAAAAGCTGCCCAGCTTATTTTTTGTTTAACTACTGGGCCATCCATTAAATACAGAGTAGGGTTTACTCTTGCTACTGTTTTCATTACTGTTGCATCACAGGTTACAAATTTAATTTTGTTAAAAACATTTTTCAACGTAGGTTCATTTGCAAACCGTTCTTTTACTTTTGTCAATTCTGAGGTTACTACATAAACAGTTTTATTTTGTTCAATTGTTTTTAAAATAAACTGTGCATCTCCATTCCATTTTGTTGGATAATCCTCTAACGATTTTATATACAATAAAAAATATTCGCCTTTTGTGTTTAAAATGGCCTCTGTGCTATCTTCACCATTTTCTGTGCTTAATGAATAGTCGTTTATAACAGGAATATTATTACTACCTTTTTGCACAAGCGTTTGCTTACGGTCTACATATTTCCAAGTACTATCTGGTGAGGAAGCAAACTCTTTTTTCTCTCCATTTTTTTCATAAATAAAAGAATACTCAAATTTATCTTGCACAGCATTAAGTGGTACTTTGCGAAGCTCCAAAATATTATTACCCACTTTATAAGGCAGGCAATCTTTCAGCGGTAAATTTTTAAGTACATAATATTGCACAAATAATATAAGTACAGTTGCTAAGGCTACAAATAAAAAATTAATAAAAGGCTTTGCTACTGGTGTAATATGCTTTAAATTAAATAAAATAAATATTACTAAAATTAATAAGAAAATATCTTTGGTAAATGTTTGTGTAGGAGTAAGTGGAATACAATCACCAAAGCAGCCACAAGCTTTTATTTTGCCTGTAAACAATACATATGAAGTAAGAAATGTAAAAAATAATATAAGCAATAGTAATACCCAAGTAGTGATTCTTTTTTGCCAACCTACAAGTAAAGCTACGCCTACAATTACTTCCAGCGTTATCATTATTATAGAAAAAGCAAGCACATGAGCATCTAAAATTTTCATTAGCCCAGGCAAAAAACCACTGTTACTCCATGCTTCAAAAAACTCTTGCATTTTAAACCCAAGCCCTTTAGGATCTATAGCTTTTACCAATCCTGAAAAAATAAAAAGTAATCCTGTAAATATTCTTGCTGCTGAAACGACTATTTTCATTGTATAAAATTAATGTTTTTGTTCTTCAATTAATATAAGTGCAAATGCTGCATAATTTAAAATATCTAAATAATTAGCATCAATTCCTTCACTAATTAAAGTATTACCCTCATTTGCTATTATTTGTTTTATGCGTAATATTTTAGAAAGTGATAAATCCACAAAACTTTCTTGGCTCATTTCTCTCCATGCTTCTCCATAGTCATGGTTTTTATTTTGCATCAATTGTTTAGCAATAGCTACTTTATGGTCATACATTTCTGATACAATTGCTACATCTAAATCCTCAGGTTCATCATTATTTATTTCCAATTGTATCAACCCAATAATGCAATAGTTTAAAATTCCACTAAACTCACTTCGTATATCATCCTCTATTTTTTGTTGTATACCTAACTGTATATTGCGTATGCGTTTCGCTTTTATATAAATTTGGTCAGCTACTGATAAAGTTCTGTATACCCTCCAAGAAGTACCATAATCTGTAGTTTTCTTTAAGAAGGTTTTTTTACAGTTTATAATTATTTGGTCGTATTGCTCGTTAGTATCCATTTACAATTTTATTATTTGATATTTGTGTAAGGCATCAAAAATACATATAGAAATTCAAATGTTTACACTAAACTGCAAAGGAAAATTAATAACTACCAAAACACCTTTGGTAATGGGCATTATTAACGCTACTCCCGATTCTTTTTACGAAGGAGATTTACAAAAAGGAATCAATGGTATTTTGGCACTAGCTACAAAAATGATTATTGACGGTGCAGATATTTTAGATATTGGAGGACAAAGTACTAAACCAAACAGCGAAAGAATTTCTGTAGAAGTGGAAATGAAAAGAGTATTGCCTGTTATAGAAATAATACACAAACATTTTCCTACAACAATTATTTCTGTAGATACTTACCAAAGCGAAGTAGCAAAAGCTGCAGTAGAAGCGGGTGCAAGAATAGTAAATGATATAAGTGCTGGTGAACTTGATGCAAAAATGATACCCACTGTAGCTAACATGCGCAACGTACCTTATATATGTATGCATACAAGAGGTACGCCAAACACTATGCAGCAACTTACCAATTATGATGAT
>JANXOQ010000169.1 GCA_025357775.1 Ferruginibacter sp.
CTTCTGTAACGTTCAGTTAAAAAGTTAATATATAAAAGTGTAAATTTTAAAGAAAGTATAAGACACCATAAAATTTTATATTTCGTGCTTTCCTTACCTAAATGTAATAGCTTTTACAGGGTTTACTTTTTTTACCAAATAAGTAGGAATAATTAAAGTTGCAAAACAAATTAAAAGGGTTAGTGTATCTATAATCAAAACTTGAAACCAGTCTATATCTGCTTGCGCTACGCTCATATAGTACGATTCTTCATTTAATTTTATAATACCAGTTTTTTGTTGTATAAAACAAATAGCTAAACCTAAAACAGTGCCAGCAATTATACCTATAATAGCAACAGCAGTTGTATTGTATAAAAATATTTTTTGAATATTCCAATCCGTAGCTCCCGTTGCTTTTAAAATACCCGTCATACTTGTGCGCTCAAGTGCCAGTATAATTAAGCAAGTAATAAGGTTTACGATTGCTATTATAATCATTATACCTATCAAAATATATTTTAGTTGGCCCTGCAAATTGAGCCAATCAAATATTTGTGGCTGTACTTCTTTTATACTTTTGCTAAACCAATCGTCTGGTATATTTTCATTAATATCTATTGCGGTTTGTTCTAATTTTTTATAATCTTTTAATAAAATTTCATATCCACCAATTTGGTTTGCTTGCCAAGCATTTAATTTTCTTAAAAGATTAATATCGCATAAAGCAAAGTTTTTGTCATAATCTTCAATACCTGTTTTATAAATACCTGCAATATTTAGTTTACGAGTTCTTTTGCTACCATCTGGCTGAAAAAAGAATACAATTAAACTGTCGTTTATATTTAATTTTAATTGTGAAGCAGTATAGTTGCTAATATTTATTTGGTTGCTGTAACTACTGTCTTCAAAACTTATCCATTTTCCTTTTATCAAAAATTGTTGTAAACGTTCAAAATGATAATTTTTATCAACTCCTTTCATAAGTACACTTTCTATGCCAATATTGTACTTTAAAATAGCAGATTTTGAAGCATATTTGTCTACAAAAGCAATATTTGGTAAGCTTTTTAAATAATTTTCTACTGTATCGTTTTGTGTTATAGGAAACTCTTCTGCGTTACCACCTCTATCATTTAAGCTTTGCTGTACACGTATATGACCCCAAAAATTAAATACCTTTGTACTTATTACATTTTGAAACCCATTTACAAAACTTAGCGCTACTATCATTATAGCAACACTAAGTGTAGTCGCACTTGTTGCCAATCCTATTATAAACTTGCTAAAGGTTTTTTGTTTAACAGATGCTAATCTTTTTGCAATAAAGAACGAAACGTTCAAAATGGATATATTTTTGTTGTATCTTCAAAATTATTAATAAAAATTTAAATAAGTTTGAAACATTCTTTTAAAATTTCTTCTTGGGTAGTCTGTTTATTTGCCAATATGTTTTGCAATGCTCAAAACCCAGAAAAGGTTTATAAATCAAACATTGCAACTGCACAATTCTTTGAATTTGGTAATCAATCAAAAATACCTGTATATAATTTAGCTGGCGGTACAAAATTTCAATTACAGTTTGATGACCTAGATGCTGATTATAAAAATTATTATTATATGTATGTGTTGTGCGATTATAATTGGAAGCCAGTACAAAATGTAACTGCATTTGATTATATGAAAGGCTTTACGCAAAATAGAATAAATACTTATCGATATTCATCTATAAGTTTAAAGCGCTACACCCATTACCAAGCCGTGTTGCCAGAGCAAAACAGTGTGCCAATAAAATCGGGCAATTATATATTGAAAATATATACTGATGGCGATACTGCGAATTTAGTTTTTACTAAAAGGCTATTGGTTGTAGAAGCCAAAGCATCTGTAAATGCAAGTGTAAACCAGCTGCTAGGTGCTTTAAATTTTAATACGTACCAAAAAGTACGGTTTACAGTAACTACAGGAGACCTGAATGCTTTTAGTGCAGCACAACAAATAAAGGTTGTAGTGCTGCAAAACAATAGGTGGGATATTGCACAAATAGATATTGCACCAACATTTGTAAATGGAACTGTATTGAATTATAGTAACGAAAATATAGCACAGTTTGCAGCAGGAAAAGAGTGGCGCTGGTGCGACTTGCAAAGTTTTAGAATACAAAGTGATAGAGTAGACCATGCCGATTATGGAAAAACATTTACGAATCTGTACATGGCTACTGATTTGGATAGAAGTGTACAGCGATATGTTTATTTTCCTGACTACAATGGCAGCTTTAGTATTAGAACTTTTGAAAACATAAACCCAGAATGGCAAGCGGATTATGCTACAGTAAAATTTACATTGGCACCACCTGAAGGAAAACCTTACAGCAAAAAAAATGTTTATTTAGCTGGACAATTTACTAACTACGAATTGGATGAAAAATATAAAATGCAGTATAACGATAGTACAGGTTTGTATGAAGTTTCTATATATATGAAGCAAGGTTATTACTCATATACATATTCGTTAGTTGGCGAAAATGGCTTAGATAAAACGAACCCATTAGAAGGTAATTATTGGGAAACTGAAAATAATTATACTATTTTAGTATATTATAAAAGTTTTACTGACCGTGTAGACCAATTAATTAGTGTGGGGCAAGTAAACTCAAGGAGAGATAGACCTGGATTGAGTTTTTAATGCGCTATTTTTTAATTTTATACTATTGACGAAACTCTTACTAAAGCGTTTACTCTGCTAGCAAACTACAACTAGAAAAAATTTTATTTTTATCTGTAATTGTAAAAAATGAGCGATGCTCAACCATTATAAACCTCAATTTTTAAAAATGTTAACTGTTTAGTACAAATACATTAATAACTTGATAGACATTTTAAAATAAATGTGAATGACTCTTTTACAAAATTTTATTTCTCACATAAATAAACAAAATCTTTTTACAACTAAAGATAAATTACTATTAGCAGTAAGCGGTGGTGTAGATTCTATTGTGCTTTGCGAATTGTGCTACATAGCTGGATATGATTTTGTAATAGCTCATTGTAATTTTACTTTAAGAGGGGAGGAGAGTACCCGAGATGAAAATTTTGTGCAACAACTTGCCATTAAATATAATGTAGCATATTTTGTTAAAGTTTTTGATACAGTTTCAATAGCAAAAAAAAATAAAACCTCCATAGAAGAAACTGCTCGTATGCTACGTTACGACTGGTTTTCAACTTTGTTGTTACAGAATAATTTTCAATATTTATTAACTGCTCATCATGCAGATGATAATGTAGAAACTATGATGATGAATTTTTTTAGGGGGACTGGTGTAAAAGGAATGAGGGGTATTTTAGCTAAACAAAATAATATTATTCGCCCATTATTATTTGCAAAAAGAAAAGAAATAGAAAAGTTTTCTGCAAAAAATAATATTGCTTATGTAACAGATAGCACAAACGCAGAAAGTGATTTTACTAGAAATTATTTTAGAAATGAATTAATACCTGCTATTGAAAAAGTTTTTCCAGAAACGGTTAATAACTTATTAAATAATGTAGGAAGGTTTAAGGATATAGAATATCTATATAATGAAAGTATAACAGCTATAAAGAAAAATTTAATTGTAGCAAATGGAAAAGAATTACACATTCCTGTTATTAAATTAGCAAAATCAAAAACTTTGCATAACGGCCGCATCGATATGGCCCCGATCCGCTCCGGCATCGGTCTGCGCATCGGTGCCA
>JANXOQ010000257.1 GCA_025357775.1 Ferruginibacter sp.
CTCAGTTTTACCACTTAAGTATCCACCGAGCCCCATGGCTATACTGCCAGCAGCTATTTCTGCAATGCCTGCTATTACTATAATATTGCTATGGTCTACTGCACCACTAAGCCCTGCTGCAAGTGCAAAAGGTACAGTAAGTCCATCGCTCATTCCTATTACTACATCTCTTAAAAAGTCTGAGCTCGTAAGGTGATTTTCTTTGTGGTCTGTATGGTGTGAGTTTAAACGCATTTTTATGTAGCAGTTATTATTTTTCAGTATTGAGAAAGTAATGCCTTTTTGTTTTTACAATAAATTTTAAAGTGAAAATTAATATAGAATTTGCAAACTTTCTTTTATAATCTGCACCGCTTCCATTATTTGTTCTTCATTAATAATAAGTGGTGGTGCAAAACGTATTTTATCTCCATGTGTTGGTTTTGCAATAAGGCCATTGTGCATCATTTCCATACACAAATCCCAAGCAGCATCTTTATTAGGATGGTTTATAACTATAGCATTTAATAACCCTCTGCCTCTTATTAAACTTATAAATGGTGATTCTAATTTTGCTAATTCACTTCTAAATAATTCGCCCATTTTAGTAGCATTTTCCGCCATTTTTTCGACTTTCAAAACTTTTAACGATGCTACTGCTACAGCGCATGCTAGCGGGTTTCCACCATAGGTACTGCCATGTTCACCTGGTTTTATGGTCATCATTATTTCATCATTGCACAATACAGCACTTATTGGCATAGTGCCACCACTTAGTGCTTTTCCTAATATTAATATATCTGCCTTTACCCCCTCTGCACATATTGCTAGTAAATTTCCTGTGCGGCAAAGTCCTGTTTGTATTTCATCTGCAATCATTAATACATTATACTTCGTACAAAGTTTTCGCACTCTTGTATAATAACCAACATCAGGTACTACTACCCCTGCTTCTCCTTGAATGGGTTCAAACAAAAATGCTGCTACGTTTTTATCTTGAAAAGCTTTTTCTAAAGCTATAGTATCATTAAAGGGTATTTTTTCAAAACCTGGCAAAAATGGACCGAAGCCAGCTGTTGAAGATGGATCAGTGCTATAAGAAATTACCCCAAGTGTACGACCATGAAAATTATCGTTACATACAATTATTTTTGCCATATTTTCCTCAATTCCTTTTACAAGGTAAGCCCACTTACGACTAAGTTTTAGGGCAGTTTCTACCGCTTCTACGCCTGTATTCATAGGTAGCACTTTATCGTAGCCAAAGTATTTGGTAATGTACTCCTCATATTCTCCTAATTTATCATTATAAAACGCTCTTGATGTAAGCGTGAGTGTTTGCGCCTGCTCCGTAAGTGCAGCTATTATTGAAGGATGGCAATGCCCTTGATTTACGGCGGAGTAGCCACTTAAAAAATCGTAATAATGTTTATCTTCTACATCCCATACATTTACTCCTTGCCCTTTTTTTAATACAACTGGCAGGGGATGATAATTATGAGCGCCATAGCGTTCTTCGCATTCAATAAATTTTTGTGTAGCAGCAGATACGCATAATACATCTGTCATGATAATGGAATTTTTGTAATGAAAATTTTGGTATAAAGTCGGTGGTGCACTCTCCGACGATATCGGAGGTAAAGGATTGTTATCCTCGATGATTGAGCAAATCTAGATTGCTGCAAAGAAAAGTTGGTATAGTAGTGTTAAATATGATTATACGAAGATATGCCTTTAAACGTATTGACAAAAGTAATGAGAAGGAAATTTTATTTTGATATTTATTTCTTTTTTAAAAATCCCAAAAACAGTGCTGCCAGTACCACTCATGGCACTGTAAATAGCCCCATTGTAATACATAGTATCTTTTATTTCTTTAATACTTGGATGTTTTGCAAAAACAGGCTCTTCAAAATCGTTTTTCAAAATATGTTTCCATTCATAAATATCTTTTGAAATTACATTTTTTAGCTGTCCAGCAGGGGAAAAATTTTGAGGATTTATCTCTCCAAAAGCATTTCCAGTATTTATATGTATGCTAGGGTTTACAATTAAAATTTTGTAATCAAATAAATTTACATTTATTTCTTCTAAAATTTCTCCCCTGCTACTTGCAAAGCATGGTTTGTTAATAATAAAAAAAGGGCAATCACTACCTAATTGCAACGCATAAGCAATCAATTTTTCTTGTGATAACTGTAAGTCAAATTTTTTATTGAGCATTAACAAAACAGCTGTAGCATCAGCAGAACCACCACCCATGCCAGCACCCATGGGTATATTTTTATGCAAATGCATTTTAATATTTCTTATTTGAGGAAAATCTTTTTTAAGAAGATAATATCCTTTTACACAAATATTATTTTCCTCATTTACATTTATTGTTTTTCCTGTGGATGAAAATGTAAAATCTGAAAATTTATCTGTATGTATAATTTCTACTGCATCTTTTATAGCAATTGGGTAAAAAATAGTTTCCAAATTATGAAAACCATCAGCTCTTTTGCCAATAATATTAAGCCCTAGGTTTATTTTACAATTTGGATAGGATAGCATTTTAAATTGTTCAATAGTTTAGATGTTAAATTGTTTTGACTTCATAATTTTACAAACGATATAAAAAAAATGGTTAAATTTTTAAGACATCTTTTATTTATGAATTAAATATTTTGAATTAAAAATGGTACAAAAGAAAAATTACTTTGTTAGGTTTAAAGTTTCGTAATTATACGAAAATTTATATTTGTAATTTAAAAATACAAAATCATTCCTCCATTTTTTGTTTTGCCTCATGTTGTATAGCATCTATTACAATTGTATTTAATTCATTCTTTTGCGCCATTGAGTACTCTAAAATTCTTTTACTTAAATCTAAAGATGTTGCCCCTAATGGTAGCATACTAGCAAGCTGGTTTATAACATAAATATTTTGATCTTTTAATTTTGTAACAGCTCCCCATATTTCTTTGCTCACATATATTTGTTGGCTCACATTATAATCGTACTCCGATTTTATATTTTGTATAAGTACACCATGCATTACAGCAGCACTTTCTCCATGTGCTTCTGCATTGGTTATCATTGCTCTTAGCCCAGCCCTTTCTGTAAACATTGCAAGCCTTTCGTACGCTAATAATTGAAGTTTCTTTCCCTCTGGATGTAGCTTTTTTAAATATTCACTTAGTTTTATAACTGTGTACAATGAGTACACAATTCCAGCAAAGCTTAAAAATAATAAGGCTGATACTACAATTTTAAACATATCGTCCATCGAATTTAATTTTTTGAATGTAAATGTAGCAAATCAATTTTTTATTGCTGTAATTTGCTTTTAAACACCAGCTAATTTGCATTATATTTTTTAATAAAAATGATGTGTAAAATTGTAATGGATGGAAAAAAGTTAACTATTAGTTCATTACTTAATTTAAATTTATAAATGAATGTAACACACCAAATAATATTATAAAATTAAACGTAACAACAGTTACCTAATTAAAACTAACTCATAAACAAGTTTTGAATTTTTTATAAATCGCATAAAAATATTTATATCCCATTCAAAAATATGTCAGCTTTCTATTTCTTTTTTCTAAATAAAAATGCCATAATAAAAAAGTAGCAAAACTTCTATATGGCTTCCACTTGTTTGTGTAAATTTCCATTTCAGTTTTGTTATCTATTTGTAACAATTCTTTTATTGTATTTACAACGGCAATATCTCCCAACGGCAATATATCTGGGGCTTGCAAGCAAAACATTAGGTATACATCTATTGTCCAGTTTCCAATGCCCTTTAGTTTTATAAGCTCTGCTCTTACTTGCAAAGCATCTTTATTTTTAAAATTTTTTAAGTCTATTTCTTTATTTAAAATAGCTTTTGCTAATACATTTATATAACTAGTCTTCTGCCTGCTTACCCCTGCTTCTCTATACATTTCATCGGTTAGAGATATTAAGTTTTTTGGAGTAAAACTTTTTACTTTATTTTTTAATTTTAAATAAGTTGATTTTGCACTATCAATAGACACTTGTTGTTCTAAAATTATAAGTACCAATGTTTCAAAACCTTCGGGTCTACTTGGTATAGTTGGTATACCATATTGTTTTATAATTTGAGAAAATATTTTATCTTTTTTACAAAGATGGTTTATAGCTTCCTGCATACAGTTATAAATTTTTTATAAAACTATTTCTAAATCTTCACAAATTTCATCAATAATTTTACGTTGGTAATCTCTTACATCCATTGCTGCAAATGGTTTTGCTAATAAATATTTTTTTATTCCTCTAAAAATATATTCTCCTGCAATTATGCCATATTGATCACACAATACTTCATTTATTTTTTTACAATTATATTCTACTTCAATTTTTCTTTTATCCTTATTCGCAAAAAACACAGGTTCTTTTCTTCTTTCACTTCTCTCTATTACATGTGGTTTACAATTTACCATTTCTTCAATTGCGTTAATAAACTTTTGTTTGCTTTTTTCATCTTCTTGCAAATTTCTGCAAAAGCCTTTTTCAAAACCATAGTTATAAAATATTTTTTTGTCTTCTACAATATTTTCTAGTAGACTATCAATTACAATATTAGCAGGTGGCATATTGTAAGCCTGTGCTATTTCATTTCTTACATTAAATAAACTAAGCAGAGCAGTTTGTTGGATTGCAGTAAATTTTGCTATTTGCTTGCTAGATATTTTTACTATGTAATCGGATGCTTCAATGTTTTCGCATATACGATTTTCTTCTTCTAACATTTCTAGTACGCCTCTTTCTTTAGCAAGCACATAAAATTTATTATAGAGTGCTATCAACCAAATTACATCGTTGCTGGCATATATCATTTGTGCTTCTAACAAGGGGCGTTTTCGCCAGTTAGAGCGTTGGTAAGTTTTATCTGTTATTGCATTAAACTCAGTACCTATTAGGTCTGAGAACGAATTAGCCTCATGATTGCAAAGTTTTGCAGCCACTTGCATATCAAAAATATTAACAGGTATGCAATTATTTATTTTTAGAATTTGTACATCTTCTGCACAAGCATAAGCTACTTTACATATAGCTGGGTTTTCAAAAATAGACCATAAAGGTTGTAGGTTTTTGCAAGCTAGAGGGTCTACCAAATAACATTTTTCTCCATCAAAAATTTGTAGTAAAAAAAGTTTAAAACCATATTCACGCCAAAATCTATCAAACTCTGTATCAAAACCAAATACTTTTTTATTTTGTAAGGTATTTGCTAATGTAATTATTGCAGCATCTGTTTGTACAAATTCTATTTCTATATTTCCAATACTTGTTTTATAATGCATCCATTTATTTTAATGGTGCAATGTATATGGTATTGATGTAGAACTTAAAAAAATGAGCGAAAATGTTTGTATTTATTTTGCGTAATAAATAAATAAATGTAAAAACCAAGACTATAATACATTACCGGGACACCCCATTTTTTTAGAGTTATTAAAATTTCTACTGGCTTTATTATTTAATTTTTTACTTATACGAATGCAAGAAAAATAATACCAGTCATTAGTTTTTGGATTACCTCGTTGCGTTCCATCAGCAGGGTATGGTGGTGCATTAGGTATTTCGTCACCTCTATAAGCAAGTTCTACCGCTTTTTTTCCTTTCGCAAGTAGCAGCGTATTATAGTCTACATAATTATTACTTACATCATCCAAGTAATCGGTAAATGTTTTTCGTAAACCAACTTCTACACCTAATTGCCAATTATCATTTATTTGTAATTTTATGCCAGCACCAAATGGTATTGCAAATTGAGTAAGATTGTAAGGTTTATTATTTGGATACGCAGCAATACCTTGCCCCTCGGTACCAAGTGGTTGTAAAAATATTTTGTCACCTATGCTATCAAAAGTGTAAGGGTTGTAATGAAATACAGCAACTCCAGCAAATACATAAGGCGAAATGCTTTTACCTTCTAGCTTTAAGAAATTATATTCTGCCCCTAAATGAAATTCTGTAATGGCAGAATTAAATTGAAGGTTTCTAAATTCTATACCTTTTCCTTTTGTATTTTTTATATCAGTAGCTTCAATATTGCCATAAGTAAATGCAGTTCTCAATAAAAATTTATTACTTAATTCGTATAATAATCCGACACCAAAGGCAGGTTTTGATTGGCTAAAATCAATACTTTTTCCTTGTAAATCGCCTTGGTAATTGGATATTCCACCAAAAGCTGTTATGTGAAAATTTTGACAATAGCTTAAATAAGGAATCGCAGCCAATAGTAGGAGGAAAGTGTATTTCATTCAACAAATATTTTAGTTAGACACAATATTTGAGTATTTTCAAAAACCGTTCCAATTATTGTTTTAATTTGTTAAAATATTTAACACATATTATTGAATTACAATTGCTTTTTATTAAAAAATCTGACAAATTTTTAATTGTATCATTTTTAATAACATCTTTATTAAATGAAGTGAGAATGTGTGTATTTTTTTTTCTAACTTAGAATATGGGGCATGCAAAAAAGGTATTATAATATATAGGATAAGAAAAATTATGAAAAAGGTAGTGGCAAAATGGAAAATTTTCTTTAAAAAATGAAAGTTGTTATAAAAAAATATTAATCCTTTCAATATTATTTATAACGATGCATACTATTTCTAATTTATCTGATGTATAAAACACAGTAAAATCTAATTTTAAATTACTAAAAATTACAGCTGCATTTCTTTTTTAATTTTCCACTTTCCCTTTTTAATGTACAAAAACGACAACAAAAAAATTAGCGTCCAATAAACAAACTCATTGCTCCAAGCCACAGCAAGAGAAATATAATGAATTTTCATAAAATAAAGTGTATATGCAAGGTAAAAACTAATGGCAATAATTTCTATGGTTAAATTTATTTTTGTTTTACCAATACCCGTTACAGCATTTAGCCACACATTGGCTATGCTCATAAAAATCATACCCATTGATACAACCCTTATTATTGGTATACCTTCTGTTATAAAACTTGCATTTTGCTTAAATAAATTAAAAAATATTTGAGGAAAAATATTAAGTAGCAAAACAGGAATTGTACAAAAACCTACACTCCACATCATTATTTTTTTAATTGCAGGTATTATATCATCTTCTCTTTTTTGCCCCATTAAATTACTTATCATATTATTGGCAGTGGTTGCAAATGCCCACACAAACACACCAGCAAGCCCAAATACGTTTCGCATTACGTTGCTAATAGCTTTTGCATTTGCACCTCTGCCTTCTAGCAATAAAAAAAATACCAACCAAGTGGTTACACTTATTACATACTGCCCCACAAGTGGTAATGATACTTCTAATATTTTTTTGCTAATTATTTTATTATACGCAAAAGAATGAAAAAGAGAATATTGTTTTTTTAACCCTGAAAAAAATATTACTGCAAAAACCACAATCATCCCTGAAAGTTCTGCTATTACCGATGCTACAGCTGCACCATTAAAACCCATTTTGGGGAAACCAGCATTTCCAAAAATGAGCAAATAATCAAACAATATATTTAAAAGTGCTTCAAAAATAAAACCGATCATTAAATATTTGCTATTGAGCGATGCTATTAGAAAAGCATTGCCCATTTGAAAAAAATATAAAAATGGAAGTCCAAAAATTCTTATTTTAAGGAAACTCATTTCTTGTGGATAAGAAGATTGCTCTGCTACTTGTCTCATTATAGAAGGCGCAATTAGCCATGTGAATGCAATACCAACTACTGCAAATTGTAAGCTTATGCGCATACCTTGAGAAAGTATGATTTTAAATTTTTCATGATTACCGCTTCCTGCATTATTTGAAAAAACAGATTGCATGGCATTGTTTAATCCATTACCTACAACTGCAAATATTAAATAGAATACTCCTGTAATGCCCGCATTTCCTAATGCTTCATTACTTACGCTTCCCAAAAAAACACTATTAATAAGCATATTTAATTGAGGTATCATTATTGATAATGTTATAGGAAGTGCTATTGATAGTATTTGTTTGTTTGTTACATCTACCTTTAAATTATTTATTGTTGTACTAGTACTCATAAGTAGGCAAAAATATCTTATTTTGCCACATTAATTTATATACATTGAAAGTTGCTTTTAAAATAACACCGATTATTACAAATTTTGCTGAAAATCATTTGTTGGCCGAGTTGTGTAACAATGAAATATCATTTCTTATTTATACACAAAACCCAATGGCTTTAGTAGGTTTTTATAAATTTGAGTTAGATACAAATTTTATTGGTATAGATTATGCAGACGCTATAAAAACAATTATAGATTCAAAAACAGTTTTGCAACAAAATTATGCAACTACAAATATCTTTTATAATTTTTTACATTCTTCTTTAGTGCCTGCCAAATATTTTGTAGAAACTGAAAAAGAAAAAGTGCTTACATTAATGTTTGGGATAGATGCCGATACTTATAGCTTTCAAGAAAACGTAATTAATAATAATATTAAAAATATTTATAGAATCTCAACAAATATTTACGATACTGTTAATAATATTTTATCAAATAATAGTTTTATGCATTCTACATCTGTACAAATACCAGTTGGTAAATATTTAAAAAATACAATAGAGTGCATTGTATATGGTAATAGCATAAAGGTTTTATTATTTAAAGAAGGCAACATACAAATTGTACAATTTTTTGAGTATGTAGCCCCAATAGATGTAAGCTATCACTTACTTAATGTATGTGAAAGGTTTACAATTTCACCTAATGATGTACAACTAATTTTGAGTGGTATGATAGAAGAGAATTCAAATTTGTACACTGATATTTATAAATATTTTTTACATATTTCATTTGCTAATTTGCCAAAAGATATAATTATTGCAGAAGATATGAAAGTAATGCCAAACCATTTTTATACTAACCTTATAGCACTTGCACAATGCGTATAATAAGTGGAACACACGGGGGCAGGCGCATACAGCCGCCTACAAATATGCCTCACACAAGGCCTACAACCGATATAGCTAAAGAAGGTTTGTTTAATATTTTGCAAAATCAATTAGATTTTGAAACACTAACATGCCTTGATTTATTTGGTGGAACGGGCTGCATAAGCTATGAGCTTGCAAGTAGGGGAGTGCCAGAAATAACCATTGTAGAAATGGATAGTAAGATGTACGATTTTATAAAAAAAACTGCTGAGGAATTAAAGCTAGAAAATTTTAAGGTTATAAAAAGTGAAGTATTTAGTTTCATAAATTCTTGTACAACTAAATATGATTTAATTTTTGCTGGTCCTCCATATGCACTTACAACTATTGACGACTTGCCTATAAAAATATTTGAAAATAAACTATTGAAACCAGGAGGAAGATTTGTTTTGGAACATACACCAAGAAATGATTACAGAAAAAGTGAATACTATGCAAGAGAAAGAAACTATGGTACAACTATTTTTAGTACATTCATCAATCAAGAAGAGTTTCCTAAAAAAAATGAGCCAGATTATTTAAATAATGTAATAGTACCAGTATTATAATTTCTTTTTATAAATGTATAAAACTGTTTTAAATTTTTTTAAGTAAAGATGGCATTATGAAAAAAAATGAAATTCGAATTCTATACAAACAAAAGCGAAGAAAACTTATTTCTTCAGAAAAAGAAAAGTTAGAAGATTTAATGCTCATACAATTTCAAAAGTTACCCATTTTAGAAAATTTTTCAATTATGTCTTTTGCGCCTATTGAGGTTCAAAATGAATTTGACCCATATTTGTGCGAAGAGTTTTGTTTTTTTAGGAATGAAAATACTTCTCTTTCGTACCCAATTGTAAATTCTTATACAGATAATATAGACTCATTTATTATTGGTGAAGAAACAGAGTTTGAACTTAATAATTATGGAATTGCAGAACCTATTGGTGGAATAAAAATAAACCCAAAAGACATACAAGTTATTTTTATGCCTTTGCTAGCGTTTGATAAAAGTGGCTACAGAGTAGGATATGGTATGGGATATTATGATAAATTTATTAAGTTATGTTCACCTAAAGTAATAAAAATTGGTTTCAGTTTTTTTGAAGCAGAAATAATTGACGACTTAAATGAACTTGATGAAAAAATGAATTATTGTGTTACACCTACCCAAATTTATGAATTTTAAAAACTAATAAAATTGCTCAAAAGTTTTCGTTATTTGCTATACCCTTTTTCACTTATCTATGGTGGTGTGGTTATGCTGCGCAATTTTTTATTTAATAAAAATATTTTAAAATCTGCTTCATTTAATTTTCCAATAATATGTGTAGGAAACCTTGCTACAGGTGGTACTGGTAAAACACCTATGACGGAATATTTAATTGAACTGCTTCAACAAAAATATGAAGTTGCAACTTTAAGCCGAGGTTATAAAAGAAAAACAAAAGGTTTTGCAATAGCCAATGAGCGAACTACCGCTTTAGAAATTGGTGATGAACCAATGCAGTTTCACCAAAAATATCCCAATATAACAGTTGCAGTTGGCGAAGAGCGAATTGTAGCTATACCACAAATATTGCAAGACAAACCAAATTGTGATGTAATTATTTTAGATGATGGCTTTCAACATAGAACGGTAAAAGCAGGCTTGAATATTGTATTAACTGACTTTAGTAACTTGTACACAAGAGATTTATTGCTGCCAGCCGGTGACTTAAGAGATATAAAAAAAAGTATGAGTCGTGCTAATATTGTAGTAGTTACAAAGTGCAAAAAAGACTTATCAGATATTGAACGCCTTGCAATTGAAAAAGAATTTAATTTATTACCCACCCAACAATTATTTTTTTCGGAAGTATTGTATGCACCGCCAATACATTTGTTTACAGGTAATGCTACAATTATAGATACAAATACTGATGTACTTTTAATAACTGGTATTGCAAGCCCTAAAATTTTAAAAACTTTTATTGCAAAAAATGCCAATAGTTACGATATGCTAAAATATGCAGACCATCATATTTTTAATAGTGGAGATTTAAAAGATATAAAGAAGCATTTTGAAAAGTTAAATTCTACTAAAAAAATAATTATAACCACAGAAAAAGATGGAGTAAGGCTTAAAAAATTTGAAAGTGAACTTTCAGAAATGCCCATTTATGTACTACCTATCAAATTTAGATTTATGTTTGATGAAGAAATATTTAATAAAAGAGTTTTTGAATTTGTACAATCATTTCA
>JANXOQ010000307.1 GCA_025357775.1 Ferruginibacter sp.
ATTCTTAACAATTATAGTTTAATAATTACGTTAGTTTTACTAAGAGTCTAATTTCCGTTTTTATTTTATTATAAGTGTAATGAAAAAAATATTTTTCTTATTATCTATACTTTTTGTATTTATCAATTATATATTTTCACAATCAAGTATAATTGCAAAACCTTTTTTTAAATCTTCTGAATTAGTAAATAAAACTGAGGACACTTTAAAAAAGCAATTTGTAAAACAAAAATTAGTATGGCCACCTAAAGCTTTGTTTATAAGGTCTTTCAAATATGATAGGCAATTAGAAGTGTGGGTAAAATCAGACAATAAAGAGACGTTTAAATTATTTAAAACTTACAGAGTATGCTTACAAAGCGGCAGCATGGGGCCAAAGAGGGTAGAGGGTGATTTCCAAGTGCCAGAGGGATTTTATTATGTAAATGAGTTTAACCCAAATAGCAACTATCATCTGCACTAGGGCTAAATTATCCCAATGCATCTGACAGAATATTGAGTGATGCTAACCGCCCAGGCAATGCAATTTATATTCATGGTGACTGTGTATCTACAGGTTGTATACCTCTCACAAATGTACCTATGGATGAAGTATATTTTTTAGCCAGTATAATTTATAACCAAGGTGAGGAGTTTATACCAGTGCATATTTTTCCTATAAGGTACAATGTAAAAAAATCTCAAGATTTTTTAGAGGCTACCATAAAAGAAAATGCTTACTTAAAGCTTTTCAACAAAAATATAAAGGAGGTATTTGATTTCTTTGAGCAAAAAAAGGAGTTGCCAATTATAATGGTAAATAAAAAAGGAGAGTATGTGGTAAATTGAGGCTGCTACGATACTGACACGGTCTACCTTAAAGAAATAATTTATGAAGCTATAAATGTTTGAGTCGATTTTTACAATATCTTAAATTTGCTAAAGTTGGTCATCAACGGCTTATCAAAGTTTTTTTAGTATTAGTTAACAGCTTTTTTTTGTAATTTCTTTGTAATGTGAAAGCCTTTCGCAGTGCTTTAAAAAATTAAGTTAGACTTGAGTACTCACATATAAGATTGAGTAATTATTGCGAAGTCTTTTAAATTTATTGTATAAAATTGACTGGAATAGCCTTTTGCTATCACAACCCATAATTCCTCTTTATTTCTCTGTCGTTTTCCCTGTTTTTTATGGTTTCTCGCTTGTCGTAGTTTTTCTTTCCTTTGCCTAGGCCTATATCCATTTTTGCAAAGCCTTTTTCGTTTATAAATATTTTTAGTGGAATAATACTGTAGCCTTTTTCTTTAATTTTACCTTCTAGTTTTTTTAATTCTTTTTTATTGAGTAGGAGTTTGCGTTCTTGCAATGGCTCATGGTTAGCATAAGTGCCAAAAGCATACTCAGATATGTGTAGGCTTTTTACATACAATTCGCCTCTGTCAAACACGCAGTAGCTATCGTTAAAACTAGCTTTGCCTGCACGCAATGATTTTATCTCTGTGCCTTGTAGCACAAGACCAGCAGTGTATGTAGCTTCAAAAAAATATTCGTAATATGCTTTTTTATTATTTATACTCATTGTTTATTTTCTAATAAGGCTAATAAATTTAAGTGAATTTAAAAGCCACTTTCATTACTATTCATTAATTTTTTTAGCACTAAAAGCATCTAAAGCTAATTGATTTTTTAATGCATCTAATCCATCAAATTTTATCTCTTCTCTGAGTCTTTTTTTTAGGGTTACTTTCATTTTTTCTGCATAAATATCATCATCAAAATCAAAAATATTTACTTCTATTGTTCTTTTCTTTCCGTCAACCGTGGGGCGGATGCCTATATTTAACATACCTTTTAGCATTCTATTATTGTATTCTACATCTACCGCATATACGCCATTTGCTGGTATCAATTTATATTCATCTTCTATTTGTAAATTAGCAGTTGGGTAGCCTATTGTTCTACCAAGTTTATTGCCTTCTATAATTCTTCCATTAAAAAAATAATTATATCCGAGGTAAATAGCTGCTGTTTCAATATCTCCATCTAAAATTGCGGTTCTTATTTTTGTAGAGCTTATAGTAATATTTTTTAATACATGCTCTGGTATTTCTTTTACTTCAAAATTAAAATTAGCTTCTTTGCTTTTTAATAAATCAAAATTCCCTTCTCTATTGTTTCCAAAACGGTGGTCATATCCAACTACAATTACAGCAGGTTTAAACTTTTCTACCAAAAAATTTTTAACATATTCATTTGCAGACAATTCAGAAAATGATCTAGTAAAAGGAACAACTACAATATTTTCAATTCCATTGTACTTAAGTAATTTATATTTTTCATCTTGCGTATTTAAAATATGCAAAACTTTTTTTTCCATTTGAACTATCAACTTAGGGTGTGGATAAAATGTAATTAAAACAGGAGTGCCATTTATTTTTTCAGCTTCTTTTAAAAGTTGATAAATTATTTGCACATGCCCTGTATGCACTCCATCAAAACTTCCTGTGGTTATTACTGCATTGCTAAAAATAGGCAAGTCATTTATGTTACTGTAAACTTTCATATTGCGATGCAAAAGTAGTTGAGAAAATTTTATTGCTTATCGGATAAGGAACATTTATTTTTGCAAAAAAATTTTTCCTAATTTAGAAAATTATGTTTTTTCTATAGAAAAGATACAAATAAATTATAAAAAAAGAAACCATTTATTTACAGACTCTAAAATTCTCTTTATTTGGTAATTTTGAGTGTTTTTAATTTTTTTTATGTCATTATACGCAAAGCGAGGAGTTTCCGCACAAAAAGAAGAAGTACATGCAGCAGTTCAAAATCTTGACCAAGGGCTTTATCCAAATGCTTTTTGTAAAATTTATCCAGATTATTTAGGTGGTGATGATGCTTTTGTAAATGTAATGCATGCAGATGGTGCTGGTACAAAAAGTATTTTGGCTTATTTATACTGGAAAGAAACAGGAGATATTTCAGTGTGGAGAGGAATTGCACAAGATGCCGTTGTTATGAATTTAGATGATATGCTATGTGTTGGTATACATAACAATATAATATTTAACTCAACAATTGATAGAAATAAAAATCTTATATCTGGTGAAATAATTAAACAAATCATCACTGGCACTCAAGATGTATTTGATATGCTTGCAAAACATAATGTTAATATTAAATACCTTGGTGGTGAAACTGCTGATGTGGGAGATGTAGTTAGAACAGTTGCCGTAAATGGTACCATGACAAGCCGATGGCCAAAAAGTAAACTTATTACAAATGATAAAATAAATGATGGTGATGTAATTGTAGGGCTTGCATCTTATGGGCAATCAAATTATGAAACGGAATACAATAGTGGTCTTGGCAGTAACGGACTTACAAGTGCAAGGCATGATGTATTGAGAAATTTTTATGCTGAAAATTTTAAGGAAAGTTTTGACAATAATTTATCGGATGATGTAGTATATATTGGTAATTATATACTTACTGATGAAATTGTTAGGAATGATGGAGCAAAAACAACAATAGGTAAATTATTGCTTAGCCCTACACGTACATATGCACCCGTGATTAAAGAAATACTTGAAAATCATTTTGAAAAAATAAATGGACTTATACATTGCAGCGGTGGTGGACAAACTAAATGCTTGAAATACTTACCATCAAATCTTAAAATTATAAAAAATAATCTTTTTAAAGCCCCTGAAATTTTTGAAATTATAAAAAAAGGAAGCG
Source organism: Ferruginibacter sp. (assembly GCA_025357775.1). Lineage (GTDB taxonomy): Bacteria > Bacteroidota > Bacteroidia > Chitinophagales > Chitinophagaceae > Ferruginibacter. The sequence continues at coordinate 3,721 of JANXOQ010000307.1, forward strand.
GCTCTAACATGAAAGAAATGTACGAAGTTTTTAATATGGGTTGTAGACTAGAAATATATTGTTCTAAAGAAAATGCTCAAACTTTAATAAATATTTCAAATACTTTTGGGATAGAAGCACAAATTATAGGGAGGGTGGAGGCATCTGATAAGAAAGAGTTGGTGATAGAAGTTGA
>JANXOQ010000411.1 GCA_025357775.1 Ferruginibacter sp.
CACTTTTCTTTGGTAGAACTAATAAACTATTTATCAAATTAGTTAAATCCAGTTTGCATAATTAACTACGATTTACTATTTTTTATGTCTTATATTTATGTTATGAATTACACAATACAATTAAGGAAAGCATAAATAATTGCATTGAAACAACTTCGTCGTACAAAAGAAAGATGGCAAAACATTACGTCGTTATTAATTTATTTGGTTTGCACATGAAAAACATCCCAAAAAAGAAATTGCAAATATGTTAGCTGTGAATATAGATACAGTTACCGATTGGTTAAAGTTGTTTAAGAAAAATGAGATTCAAGGATTTTCGAAATTGCATTATGAAGGAAGACGACCTTCAAGATTAGATATGATAAAATACCACTATTAAACCACTTAAAGACTGAACCTATAAGCAAACTTTCAGAATTGCAGCATTATTAAAAACGGCTTGTGCAATAAGTATAGAATACACCTGGCTTAGTCATTATTTTAAAAAACGCTATTGCTATTATAAAAAAACAAGATTGATACCTAGTAAAATACCATCGCTGGCAGTTCAACAATCTTTTATTAGATTAATAGAAGATTTATATAACTGTGCAAAAAATGATGAAAAACAAAATTTAAAAAGTTATTGGTTGCTAGTTTTTAAAAATGTTTTTATTTAAAAGTATGTTTTTAAAAATTAGTCTTTTTTTTAAAAGAAGCCATACTTTTACAAAGTATGTTGCTATTATGAAAACAGTTATACTTCAAACTTTTGATAATTATTTTTACGCCAACATTATTTTCTCTAAACTGCAAAGTGAGGGAATACAATGTTATTTAAAAGATGAATATACAGTAACAATAGATCCCTTACTTAGCAATGCCATAGGTGGGATTAAATTAGCAGTTTTTGAGAATGATGTAGAAAAAGCCAGCAAATTTTTAAAAGAATATCATGATAGATATATGGAAGATGCACAATGCTCAGCATGCGGTCTTTGTTCAATAGAATTGGTTTCAATTGTGGTTGTTGAAAATATTTTTGTAAAATATATATCTCGTATTTTTCCTAATAATAATTTGCCTATAGAGCAAATGTATAAATGTAAAAGTTGTGGGTATCAAAGTAAAACGATGCCTCAAGCTGTAATTGAATAAATTATTCACTCAATTCCAACCACCTCATTTCCTTCACATCCAAAGATGCAATAATTTCATTTACCCTTGCACCTATTTTTTGTATTTCTTCGTAAGGCATGCTCTCACTCATTTTAAGCTCTAGCGTTTCCTTTTCTTTTTGCAAAGCAGGTATTTCTTTGTCTAAGTTTTCTAGTTCGCTCTTTTCTTTAAATGATAATTTTTTAGGAGTGCTAGCAGTAAATGTAGATTGTTCAACTGTCTTTGCTATAGATTTATCTTCTATACTTACCATATTCATTTTGCCATCATCTTTTCTTGTGCCTGCTTCTATTTCTTTTAAGTAGGCTCTATATTGCGTGTAGTTTCCTGGGTAATCTTTTATTACACCCTCGCCTTCAAATGCAAATAAATGCTCTACCATTCTATCCATAAAATACCGGTCGTGGCTCACTATTAAAATACAACCGGGGAAATCCATTAAAAACTCCTCTAGTGTACGCAATGTTTGTAAATCCAAATCGTTTGTTGGCTCATCTAGTATTAAAAAATTAGGGTTTACAAACAATACACTCATTAGGTGTAAACGCCTTTTTTCACCACCACTTAGTTTGCTTAGAGGTGTAAATTGTTGTTGTGCATTAAAACCAAATTTTTCCATAAACATGCTAGCACTAAGCTTTGTTCCATCTGCTAATGGAAAATATTCTGCCATATCTTTTACATATTCAATAGCTCGTTTATCTTCCTTATACGTTAATCCCTCTTGGTTAAAATTGCCAAACACTACGGTATCACCATGTGTTATTTTACCGCTATCTGGCTCTTCTTGCTGTAAAGCAATTTTAAGAAAGGTAGATTTACCAACGCCATTTTTACCAACGATACCTACTCGTTCGCCACGCTTAAAAGTATAATCAAACCCCTTCATAATAAGCTTATCACCATACGACTTGCTCACTTTTTTCATTTCTAAAATCTTGCCGCCGAGCCTTGTCATTTTCACTTGTAAGCTCACTTCTGCATCTTCTTTTTTCACAGAAACTCTTTCTTCAACTACAGCAAAAGCATCTTGCCTGCTCTTGCTTTTTGTTGTACGAGCCTTTGGTTGCTTTCGCATCCACTCCAGTTCTTTTCTAAAAATATTTTTATCTTTTTGAAATTCACTAGCTTCTATTTCTTGCCTCAAACTTTTTTGCTCTAAAAAATAATCGTAATCACCTTTATACACAAATAGTTTTTCTTCATCCATTTCGATTATTTCATTACACACAGTATCTAAAAAATAACGATCATGTGTTACTAATAAAATCGTCATTTTATGTGTGCCCAAAAAATCTTCCAGCCACTCTATCATGCTTACATCTAAATGGTTGGTAGGCTCATCCATTATCAGCAAACACCTACCCTCATGCAATTGCGCTTCTATGAGTGCTTGTGCTAATGCTACACGCTTGCGCTGCCCACCACTAAGTGTGTTCATTACCGCTTCTATATCATGCAGGTTTAATTTTCCTAAAATTTGTTTTAACTCACTTTCAAAACTCCAAGCATTCAATTCTTCCATTCTCCCCATAATTTCCGAGAGCAAGTCCATGTCCTCATTGTCTTCGTCTAAATATTTTTCGTACTCACTCACCGTTTTTATTACAAGGTTATCAAGTCTTAACACATTTTCTCGAATACTTTTATCTTCCATAAAGGGTGTGTCTTGCTGTAGCATAATCACTTTTACATCTTTATGTATCCATAATGTGCCAGAATCTGCAGTTTCTAATCCTGCAAATATTTTAAGCAAAGTTGATTTTCCTGTGCCATTTCTAGCTACAAAAGCTATTTTATCTCCTTCTTCTACATGAAATGAGATATTTTTAAACAAAGTTCTTATTCCAAAACTTTTACTAATATTTTCTACCGAGGCGTAATGCATAACAGCAAAGATAAGTGAGGTATTTTTAGTATTAAATTTTTAAAACAACATAACATTTTATCAAAAGATGTAATAAATGGAAAAGAAAGGTTTTTTAAACTTGCTTGTTAAATAAAAAAAAATTGGCAATATTTTTGGTATATTCGAATTATAAAATTAACATATGAAACAATTTTTATCTTTTCTTTCTTTCCTTTTTGTGAGCAGTAGTATTAATGCAAGCAGTATTAAAGCTTCTCAAATACCAGGTCACCCATATCAAGCTAGTAATGCAACAGATGCTTTTCAATCTGCGGGTTACTTTGCTGTAGATACTGTAATTATTGATTTTGTGGGCAACGGTGATTGGATAATAAATACTACTACTTTTTTTAGCCTAACAAATAAAACATTCCTTTTTGAGAATGGGGTAAAGCTGATTGCATCAGCAGGCTATGGTTTAAATGATGAACTTCTTAGACTAAGATTTTGCAATAATGTAAAACTTATTGGAACAAACACATTATTTAAAATGCAAAAAGCTGAATACACAACAGGAGAGTTTAGGCATTGCCTTGCAATATTGGATTGTGAAAACATAGAAGCCTCAAATTTTATAATGAAGGACTCTGGTGGCGATGGTGTTTTTATTGCAGCTTTTGCACCACCACCAGCAAAACAATATTCAGAAAATATTATTCTAAAAAATATTATTTGTGATAATAATAGAAGGCAGGGTATTTCAATAATAAGCGTACAAAATTTATTAGTAGAGCATTGCAGCTTTAAAAATACAAAAGGTACATTGCCAGAAGCTGGGCTTGATATAGAGCCAGATTTAGCTACAGAAAGAATTGTAAATGTAGAGTTTAGAAAATGTAGCTTTACAAGTAACTTTGGAAATGGCATAGCGTTAGCGTTGCTAAATTTAAGAAATACATCAGCGCCAGTAAGCGTTACTTTTAATGATTGTTACATTTCTCAAAACTCCATTACAACTAATACTGCACCCAATTCATTTTATCAAAAAGGCGAAATTTTTGCTGGCGGATCCGATGCAAATTTTGTAACTGGCACAGTAAATTTTAATAGATGCTTGGTAGAAAACAGCCAATGGAGTGCTGTTGTTGCAAGAAAAGCTGCAAACACATTTGGAGTAAACTTTAATGATTGCGTTTTTAGAAATGTATCTCAAACAAATGTAGATTATAACAACCCCATATGGTTTGAATTGGTAAGCTATGATGCAGGGAACAACATTCCATTTGGTGGAGTTAATTTTTATAACCAACTTATTGATTTTAGTAGCAACATGCCCTTTATGCAAGTGTATGGCTCCTATACTAATGATGCAAACCTTGCGAATGTAGCCGGAAATATTACTGTAAAAAATAATACCGTAAATACTAACCCTTTTTATAATTCAACAGCTAACGAACCTAGTGCAAACTATACCTATAATTTTATTGCTAATTACCAAAGTACTAATTTAAACGTAGCAAGTACAATTGCTCCAATTAGTGAAATTGACTGTAATAAAAAAATATATACTTATACACGTACTGGTCCAAACAATACATTGCCATTGCCTATTACATATACATTAGCTGGTACGGCTACCAACGAAAAAGATTATTTCCACATGCCTTCTTTTGCAATTATACCATCATCAATAAATACCATAAATGATACCATTATTGCATTTAATGATGGAATTGTAGAGGTAGATGAATCAATAAATTTAACTACAAATACTGCCACAAATTATGCTATTAATGCTGGTGGGTTTTCAACAATTTTAAAAGATGGTAAATGCCCAATTGTATTACCAGTAAAATTTATTAGCGTTAATGTAAAAAAACAAAATGCTACCCATCTTATACAATTTACTGTAGATAATGAAGAGAATAATGTTACTTATTTTATTGAAAAAAGTATAAACGGAATTGATTTTTATAATATTGGAAAAATAGAAATTGCTTCTGCAAATACTGGATATGTAAATCATCTATTTACAGATGAAAACCCTTTTAATGGGCAAAATTTTTACAGAATAAAACAGATTGAAAACAATAAATCTTATTTTTCAAAAACAGTAGAAATATATTTTAGTAAAAATGAAATAAGTATTTATCCAAACCCGACTAGTGGTTTTTTTAAAATTGAAAATTTTACTAAATTAAAATCAATACAGATTTATAATACAAAAGCTCAACTTGTTTTAAGTTTAAATAATAATCAAAACAACTTTAATATATCAACAATAAAAAATGGGATATATTTTTTAAAAATTATTGATGAAAACAATATAGTTTCAAAAATACCTTTTGTAAAATTTTAATAAAGAATCTAATACTATTTAAATGTATAACTGACAGGGCTAAAAGCTCTGTCAGTTGTATTTTGAAAAACTATTTTTACATGAATACTTTTTCTAATTGAAATACTAAAAATAATTTCTGCCTTTTTGTTGTACTTAAAATTAGCTAGTTATTTTTAAATAATAATTATTGGTAAAATATTTTGCATAGATAGGCCAGTAATTTTCTGCTAATAAATAATATATCTTCGCTATTTAAAAAAGTAATAAAATGAATAGCATTTTAATAACAGGTGGTGCTGGTTTTATAGGCTCCCATCTTACAAGATTATTTGTTACAAAATATCCTCAATACAAAATTGTAAATTTAGATGCGCTTACCTATGCAGGAAATTTAGAAAACCTAACAGATGTAGAAAAAGCACCCAATTACCATTTTGTAAAGGGTAATATTACTAATCTTTCGCTTTTACGTTCACTTTTTGAAGAACATCAATTTACAGGTGTAATACATTGTGCAGCGGAAAGCCATGTAGACCGTTCCATAACTGACCCACTGGCATTTATTACAACCAATGTAATGGGTACTGCTGCTTTACTACAAGTGGCTAAGGAAAATTGGAAAGATAATATGGAAGGAAAAGTTTTCTACCACATATCTACAGACGAAGTTTATGGCTCGCTTGGTCAAACCGGTTTTTTTTATGAGGACACTGCTTACAGTCCTCGCAGTCCTTACTCAGCTTCAAAAGCAAGTAGCGACCATATTGTAAGAGCATTTTACCATACTTACAATATGCCAATAAAAATAAGTAACTGTAGCAATAACTATGGACCATATCATTTTCCTGAAAAACTAATACCACTTTGTATCAATAACATTATAAACAATAAATCTCTGCCTATTTATGGCAAGGGTGAAAATGTACGAGATTGGCTTTTTGTAGAAGATCATGCAAGGGCTATAGATGTAATTTTTCATAATGGAAAAATAGGTGAAACGTATAATATTGGCGGCCATAATGAGTGGACAAATATTGCGCTTGTAAAAGAACTTTGCAAACAAATGGATGAAAAACTAGGGAGAGAAAAAGGTGCATCAGAAAAATTAATAACCTACGTAACAGATAGAGCTGGGCATGATTTGCGCTATGCTATAGATGCTACAAAGTTGAAAAATGAGCTAGGCTGGTTGCCATCGTTACAATTTGAAGCGGGCATAAGCAAAACAATAGATTGGTATCTACAAAATACTAAATGGCTAGAGGATGTTACTAGTGGAAACTATCAAAATTATTATGAAGCCCAATACAATAGCTAAAATTATGATAGAAATATTTGTAAGGCTTTATTCCTAAAGATATTCAAAAATGAAATTGATATAAGGCAAGAAAAACAAAAAAGTAATTATGGAAAAAGAGATAGTTTTAGTTACTGGTGGCTGCGGCTATATTGGCTCTCATACCGTGTTAGATCTTTGGGAAAACAATTTCGATATTATTTCTGTAGATAATTTTAGTAACTCTAGCCCATTATCTAAAAATTTAGTAGAAAATATTGCTGGCAAAAAACTTATAAACTATAATATTGACCTTACTAACTTTAAAGACGTAGAAAAAATTTTTGAAGAAAATAAAATTTGTTCAATTATACATTTTGCAGCATTTAAAAGTGTGCCAGAAAGCATCGACAATGCACTAATGTATTACGACAATAATTTGATAGGATTAATTAATTTATTGAAATTAACAGAAAAGTATAACGTAAATAATTTTGTTTTTTCATCTTCTTGCTCTGTATATGGAGATGTAAATGACTTGCCCGTAAAAGAGAGTTCAATACTTGGGCACCAAAAATCTCCCTATGGCAAAACTAAAAGAATGGGTGAAGAAATAATAAACGATGTAGCTGCCAATAGCAAATCAAATTTTATCATGCTTCGCTACTTTAATCCAGTAGGAGCGCATAAATCTGGTAAAATTGGCGAATTGCCTTTAAATAAGCCATGTAACTTATTTCCACTAGTTACAGGTGTTGGGTATGGTAGGTTTGAAAAACTTACCGTTTTTGGAGACAAATTAAACACAAGAGATGGCACTTGTATTAGAGATTTTATACATGTAAGTGATATAGCACATGCACATACATTGGCACTAAAAAAAATGATTGAATCTAAGAGCAATACAATATGCGAAACAATAAACTTAGGTACTGGAAAAGGAGTTACAATTTTAGAAACAATAAAAGCATTTGAAGAAATAGCAAATATAAAATTGAATGTAGAAATAGGTGAATATAGAGAAGGGGATGTTGTTGCTATATATTCTGACAACCAAAAAGCGCTTAATTTTTTGGGATGGAAGCCACAGTTTGAATTAAAAGAAATGATGCACACAGCTTGGGAATGGGAAAAAGTAAAAGATGAACTAGGGAACTAAAAGAAAGGTTGTAGTAATGTTATTAGGAAATGAATTTGGTACTTTTTCACATAAACAATTAAAGAACTAGAGTTATTTAGTTAATGCCATTAATCAATTTTAAGCAAACAAAAAACTAATAGGGTATAAGCGTTAAAAATATTCTTTCAACCCTTAAAACAATCTCCCCTTATCAGCGGATAAGATATTCTACTACACACACAACAGTTTTTATATGAAAGGAATAATATTAGCAGGTGGCTCGGGTACTAGGCTTTACCCAATTACGATGGCAATAAGCAAACAACTAATGCCTATATATGACAAGCCAATGATTTATTATCCGCTAAGTACATTAATGCTAGCTGGCATAAAAGATATTTTAATAATTACCACACCTGACGACCAAAGCCAGTTTCAAAGATTGTTAAAAGATGGAACACAATGGGGTTGTAATATTGAGTATGCAGTACAAGAAGTGCCTAATGGGCTTGCACAAGCTTTTGTCATAGGTGAAAAGTTTATAGGAAGTGATAGTGTTGCTTTGGTGTTAGGCGATAATATTTTTTACGGCAGTGGCTTTAGCAAACTACTACAGCAGTCTGTAAAAAATGAAGGGGCTACCATTTTTGCTTACCCAGTAAGCGACCCAGAAAGATACGGTGTAGTTGAGTTTGACAAAAATTTAAATGCAATTTCTATAGAAGAAAAACCTGAAAAACCAAAAAGCAACTACGCTGTACCAGGTTTATATTTTTATGATAATGAGGTAGTAAAAATTGCAGCTGAAATAGCACCTAGCCACAGAGGTGAGTATGAAATAACAACTGTGAACGATGCTTATCTTCAAAACAAAAAATTAAAAGTAGCAGTGCTAGATAGAGGTTTTGCATGGTTAGACACTGGCACCTTTGATAGCCTAAGTGATGCTACAGAATATGTACGTGTAATAGAAAAAAGGCAGGGGCTCAAAATTGGATGTCCAGAAGAAGTTGCTTATAGAATGGGTTTTATTGATAAGGAAAAACTAAATGCACTTGCGGACGGTCTGAAGAAAAGCGGATATGGAGAATATTTAAAGAAAATAAAATAGAACAATGGAAAAAGATTTTTTCGTGCATGAATCTGCGTATGTAGATGATGGATGTACAATAGGAAAGGGAACAAAAATTTGGCACTTTAGCCATATAATGCCCAATTGTGTGTTAGGCGAAAATTGTAATCTTGGACAAAATGTAGTTGTATCACCAAAAGTGGTTTTAGGAAACAATGTAAGGGTACAAAACAATGTGAGTATTTACGAAGGTGTAATATGTGAAGATGATGTTTTTTTGGGCCCAAGCATGGTGCTTACGAATGTGATAAATCCACGAAGTGCAGTAAGTAGAAAGGATGAATACAAAACAACTCTTATAAAAAAAGGAGCAAGTGTAGGTGCAAATGTTACAATTGTATGTGGTAATACTTTAGGTACATTTTGCTTCATTGGTGCAGGTGCAGTTGTTACAAAAGATGTGCCTGATTATGCATTAATTGTAGGTAACCCAGGTAGGCAAACTGGCTGGATGAGTGAATTTGGACATAAACTTAAATTTAATAGTGATAATTTTGCAACTTGTTTGGAGAGTGGTCAAGAATATACCCTAGAAAATAATATTGTAAAACGAATAAAGTAAGGTGAAAAATTTTGTATTAATTGGAGTTGGTGGATATATAGCACCACGTCACATGAAAGCTATTAAAGATACTGGAAATAACTTGTTAGCAGCCTTAGATAAACACGACTCAGTAGGCATAATGGATAGCTATTTCCCTGATGCTGAGTTTTTTACGGAATTTGAGCGGTTTGACAGGCACGTAGAAAAACTAAAAAGACAAGGCACTAAAATAGATTATGTAACTGTTTGCAGTCCTAATTATTTACATGATGCTCATATACGATTTGGCTTGCGCATTGGTGCTGATGTTATTTGTGAAAAACCGATTGTGCTTAACCCATGGAATATAGATTCTCTATTAGACATAGAAAAAGAAACTGGTAAAAATGTATTTAGCATTTTACAATTAAGAATACACCCAGCCATCATTGCTTTAAAAGAAAAAATAGATGCTACGCCAGCTGGAAAAAAGTTTGAAATAGATCTTAAATATTTCACCTCACGTGGGCATTGGTATCATACAAGTTGGAAAGGTGATATACAAAAAAGTGGAGGCATTGCTACAAATATTGGCGTACATTTTTTTGATATGCTTATGTGGATTTTTGGAGAAGTGCATGAAAGTACCGTTTTAGAGCATGGTTCTGAAACCGCCTCTGGTAAGCTTGAGCTAGAAAAAGCAACTGTAAATTGGTTACTTAGTATTGATGGAAATAAAATACCAAAGCATGCGAAAGATGCTGGTAAAAAAACCTACAGAACTCTATCTATTGATGGAGATGAATTTGAGTTTAGCGAAGGATTTACAGAATTACATACTGATTCGTATAATCAAATTTTAGGTGGAAATGGTTTTCCGCTTATTGAAACTAGAAAAGCTATTCAATTGGTACATGACATAAGAAATGCAAAATTTTAATTAATTATAAAAGCTATTATAATTTGATATTTTAAAATAATCAGAATGTTAGACAAATTTATTCCATTAGCCAGCCCAGATATTACAGATGAAGATATAGCTTGTGTTGTAAAAGTATTAAAATCTGGTATGTTGGTACAAGGCGAAAATGTATTAGCGCTTGAAAAATCATTTACTGATTATCATAAAAATGAGCATGCTATTGCGGTAAGTAATGGTACTGCAACGATGCACTTGGCACTAATAGCACTTGGCATAGGGCTTGGCGATGAAGTAATTGTGCCCGCTTTTAGCTATGTAGCCACCGCAAATGTGGTAGAATTGGTGGGTGCTACTTGCGTGTTTGTAGATGTAGATTTGGATACTTTTACCATAGATGTAACCAAAATAGAGGCAGCTGTAACTTCAAAAACAAAAGTAATAATACCTGTACATGAGTTTGGGCTTGCTGCTGATATGGAAGCTATTATGAAAATAGCTGAAAAGCATAATATTATTGTGCTTGAAGACTCTGCTTGTGCACTTGGGGCTAAGCAAAATGGAAAGTCTACAGGTACCTTTGGTATGTTTGGCTCATTTTCACTGCACCCTCGTAAGTCTATTACCAGCGGTGAAGGTGGAATGATCTTGACTAACAGTACTGAAATGGATAAAAAGCTTAGGCAACTAAGAAACCATGGTGTAGAAATGATTGACGGGAATATGGAATTTGTAGAAGCTGGTTTTAATTATAGAATGACAGATTTTCAAGGAGCATTGGTAAACAACCAAATGCAGCGGCTTGATGTAACCTTAGCAAAAAAACAAATATTAGCTGCAGTATATTTTAATGAATTAAAGAATAATGCATTAAAATTACCAACCGTACCTGCTGATAGAAACCATACATGGCAAACATTTCATATACTTTTAGCCGAAGAAAAAAATCAAAAAGAAGTATTGGCTTTTTTAAAAAAGAATAATATTGGAGGAAACTATGGTGCCCAATGTATTCCAGCAATGAAATATTATAAAACAAAGTACAATTTAGATGCAAAACAGAAATTTCCAAACGCATATATGTCATATACACACGGTATTGCACTACCTTTGTATGAGAAACTAACAGAAGAAAACATTAAACAAATAGCTGCTATAGCAAATTTATTATGATAGAGAACAAAACGATTTTTATTACTGGCGGGGCTGGTTTTATTGCTAACACATTGATAAAGCATTATGTAGAAAAGAACAAAATTGTCGTGTACGATAATTTTCATAGAGATACCTTAACAAACAGTGGACTTGCTAACCATGCAAACGTAACAATTGTAAAAGGGGATGTTTTAGACTTGCCTTTTTTAACATCATCTATGAAAGGAGCAGATATTGTAGTACATGCCGCAGGCATTGCAGGTATTGATACCGTAATAAAAGACCCGGTTCGTACTATGAGTGTGAATATGATTGGAACAGCAAATGCATTAGAAGCTGCTAAAGTGAATGGAGTAAGTGAGCGTTTTATAGATTTTTCTACCTCAGAAATTTTTGGAAGCCATGCTTTTAAAAGTACAGAAGAAGATACTGCGGTATCTGGAAGCGTAGGTGAAGCTAGATGGGTGTATGCTGTAAGTAAGCTTGCAGGAGAGCATTTAGCACATGCTTATTACAAACAATACCAATTACCAGTTGTAACTGTAAGACCTTTTAATGTATATGGCCCTGGGCAAACAGGCGAAGGTGCTTTGCAAATATTTATTAAAAAAGCACTTAAAAACGAAGACATATTTATTTATGGTGATGGTACAGCAATAAGAGCTTGGTGCTATGTTACCGATTTTGTAGATTGTTTGATACGTTGTATAGAAGACCCTAAAGCAATAGGCGAAAGTTTTAACCTTGGCAACCAAAGAACTGTAATTACAACCCTAGGATTAGCAGAAGCAGTTTGCCGTGTATTAAAGAGTGATAGCAAAATTTACTATAAAGATGCACTAAGTGCTGATATAGAAATGCGTATTCCGAGTGTTAAAAAAACAAAAGAGGTATTAGGATTTGAAGCGAAAGTAGATTTGGAAGAAGGGATATTATTAACAGCGGAGTATTTTAAAACTTTAGCATAAATGTTAGGTTTTGGAAAACAAACATTTTAGGAATCATAAAATAATTGTAGAATCTATTGAAATTCTTCAATTAAAACTTGATAATTTAACTGTATTAACTGAAGTTGCTTCAGGTTTATTTTTATATACAGCAATTATTGCTGCTTTAGCTGGTGCAAAAAGAGTCTATGCCGTAGTAAATGATTCTATATACGGCAAAGCTGATGACATTATAAAAGAGTGTTTAGATATCGCAAGTCTCTTAAACATTGATATTTCTCTATTTGAATTTTCAAAGAATATTGTGCCTATCACTTTTTTACAAAATGCAGATATAGTTACAAACTCTGGGCATCTTAGACCATTAGACGAAGAAAAATTAAAGTACTTAAAGCCATGTGCAGCAATTCCGATTATGTATGAAAAATGGGAATTGAGACCTAATGATATTGATGTAGCGTTTTGTAAAAAAAATAATATTACAATCGCTGGTACATGGGAAAATCATCCTGACTTAAAAATATTTGACTTTTGTAAACACTTAATGCTGAAAATAATTTTTGAAGCAGGGTATGAAATAAAAGGAAATAATATAATTATTTTTTCTAGTGATCATTATGGAGTATTACTTAAGGCAGGTTGTGAAGAATTAGAAGCAAACAATATTTTAGTTAGTACAAATATTGAAGAAATAAAATCGTTTATGCCTAAGGCGGATTTTATATTTTTCTGTGATTACAATAATTTAAAAGTACTTCTAGACAATACCTCAGAATCATTATTTAATTTAAAAGAGATAAAAAAATTAAATAAAAGCTTAGGGATTATTCACTTGGCAGGTGCAATAGATATGCAATACGTAAACCATGAAGGTTTTAATTTGTATCCAAATAAAAATGGTTACGTACAAAAAATGACTCAAACATTGGCTTATTTAGGACCAAAACCATTGTTACTTTTACAGACAGCGGGTTTAAAGGTAGGGCAAGAACTTTTTACTAATACGATTTCTAACTTATCTCAAATTTAAAAAATGATAACCGAGTTATTTATTAATGAATTGTTGAATTCAAATTATATTATTACAAAAACGTACAATCAATTAGGATTAAGTAACGTTACATCAGTAAATTCTCTAACATTTTTAGACGACGAAAAATTTTTAAATGACATTAATGCTAATCTAAATATAACAGGGTGTTTTGTAACAAAAGATTTATCAGAAAAAATAAAAGATAAAGAAATTATTATTTCAGAAGATCCAAGATATGACTACTTCAGCATTGCAAATAAAATTGCTAAAGATTGTTATGTAAAAATACCAACTAAAATAGATTCTTCTTCTTCGATTCATCCTAATGCTTATGTAGCAGAAAATAATGTTTGCATAGGTAAAAATTGTATTATCGGTCCTAACGTAACCATTCTACCAGATGTGGAGATTGGTGACAATTGTGTAATACAATCAGGGACTGTAATTGGATCTGAAGGATTTGAATATAAGCGAACCAAAAAAGGTGTATTACCAGTTTTTCATGATGGCAAAGTAATAATCAAAAACAATGTACACATAGGTTCAAATACTTGTATCGATAAAGGGTTTTCATTTAGAATGACAGTTATTGAAGATGATGTAAAAATTGATAACTTAATACATGTTGCACATGGAGTTTCTATTGGTAAAGGTTCGTTTATCATTGCAGGTACAGTTCTAGGTGGAAGCACAATTATTGAAGATGAAGTTTGGGTAGGTATAAATGCTTCTACTGCACCTGGAATTACTTTAAAAAGTAAAAGTTTTATTTCAATGGGTGCAGTGGTTACAAGGTCTGTAGAGCCACATCAACAAGTAACTGGATATTTTGCTATTGACCACAAAAAGTTTTTAGAAAATTTTAAAAAGCAGATGTAAATTTAATTTTGGTTAATAAAACAACAAATTAAATCTAACTTTTAACGTAAACAATATATGAAAATTTCGATTTTTTACGCTAAAATATACTATTACGTAACCTCTTTTCACCCTAAGTTATTTAATGAATTAATATCTAAAGAAACTATAACTGAATTTGTAGATGTAACCGATACAACCTTTGAAGAAATACAGAAAATTGCTACTTCATCTGACGTAATTATAATTGATAATTCTTTAATGTGGTGCGTACAAAAAGAAAACCATAAAGATTTTTCCTTTTATATTAATTTATACAATAAAAATTTTAATGCTAACCATTATACTAAAATAGTTGATTATTTATTTGTTCAAAAAAAGAAAAAGTTATTCTGGTTTCATGGAGATTCTCATGGTCTTGATATATCTAGGAATATTCGGCTTGATGGTCTGAAAGAATTTAAAAATGATATAATAAACAATACTGATGGAATTATAATAGCGATGCACCCAAACAAATTTGAAACTTCGTTAGAAACAAAATACTTAGACGATAATTTTTTAAAATTACCAAATCCTTCATTAAACATAACGGACATTACAAAAAATAAAATTATTATTGAAGTGCCGCATTGTGTAGATATTAGAGAAGCAATTAGTTGTAAGAAAAAGTGGGACATTTGTATACCTGGCGTATCATACAAAACTAGAAAAATTGCAGAGGAATCAATAAAGGCATCAAACCTAAAAATACTGCCCTTTAAAAAAATAACTAAAATAAAATATTATTTTGATGTTATTGTAAATAAATTTTTATCTACCATAACGAGAAATGAGTTGGGGTATAAATTTATAAGACGACTATCTGCTTCGAGTAAAATAAATTTTATATGTGGTAGTGGTTACAAATATTTTGTACGCAAATTTTTAGAAATTCCTTTATACAACACTGCTATGATTTGCTATCCTGTAAAAAATATGGAAGATTACGGTTTTGTAAATGGCAAACATGCAATATTTTGCAATCCTGAAAATGTAGGTGAAGCTTGCGTGAGTCTTTTAAAAAACCCAGCTTTAGTAGAAGAGCTAGCCAAAAATGCATACAATTTAGTAGTAGAAAAACATACGGTTACTGCTAGAGCCACACAATTAATAAAAGCTTTAGAACTACTTGCCGAAGATAAATTGGTAGAATCTTATTTTAAAGCAGGAGAATATTTTTATGAAACAAAATAATATCAAGAAACTACTTTTTAAAAGTTTATTGTCTTTTGGTTCTGTACAAATATTAAACCAGCTGATACAATTCTTTTTGCTGCCTTTATACACCAATAAGTTATCTAAAGAAGATTATGGTAATATTGAGTTTGTACTAATTTTAAACACTGTATTTGCGTTAATATTTAGTTTTCAAATACATCAATCAGTTATGCGTATACTGGCAGATTTAACTGACGAAGTTAAAGTGAAAAAAGTAATATCTACTTGCTTTTGGTTTGTATTTTTTTCTTTTCTTTTTTT
>JANXOQ010000430.1 GCA_025357775.1 Ferruginibacter sp.
AAAAATGCTGTAGTTTCTCATTATTAATAGAAAATGATTTTATAAAAGACACACCACATATTTAATTTAATACTTATAAAATTTTCTGCATTTTAATATTACTACGTACATAATGCATTTCTGCTGGCATTTCAATTTCTAAAAAACCATATTTTCTGTATACATATATAGCTGCTTCAAGTTTTGTATTGGAGAAAAGAGTTAATCTTTTTATTCTTGCATTTTTTGCTTCTTCAATACAATATTCTATAAGCATTTTACCAATACCCGCATTTTGATATTTTTCTGTAACCGCCATTTTAGCCAACTCATATTCCTCATCATTTACTTTTAATAAAGAAGCTGTACCTATTACTTCATCATCATTTAAGGCAAAAAATATTTTTCCACCTTTATCTAAAATTTCCGTTTGTGGGTTAGATAATTGAATTATGTCTATAGGTTCTACAGCAAAATATTTCTCAAGCCATTCGTAGTTTAATGCCTTAATGTACTCTTTATATTCTTCTTTATAGGGAAAGATTTTTATCATTATTAAATATTTAAGCCTCCACAAACACTTATAGTTTGCCCTGTAATATAACTTCCCATGTCACTTGCTAAAAACAACGCAGCATTAGCAATATCTTCTCCCGTTGCAAATTTACCAAGTGGTATAGATGCTTTGTATTTTTCTGATGCTTCACCTTGTTGTAAATAGCTTGTCATATCTGTTTCTACAAAGCCTGGTGCTATAGCATTGCAACGAATGTTTCTACTACCTATTTCTTTGGCAATACTTTTTGTAAAACCAATTATACCCGCCTTGCTAGCTGCATAACTACTTTGCCCTGCATTACCCGTTTCACCAATTATACTACTCATGTTTATAATGCTGCCACTCCTAGCTTTCATCATTGGGCGAATAACTTGCTTGGTAATATTAAAAACACTTTTTAGGTTTACCGTCATTACATCATCCCATTGCTCTGGCGTCATACGCATAAGCAAATTATCTTTTGAAATACCAGCATTATTTACACAAATATCTATTTGCCCAAATTCTTTTACTGCATCATTTACAAAAATTTCTGCTGCTGTATAATCTCCTGCATTTGTTTTGTATCCTTTTGCTTTTACACCTAGTGCAGAAAGTTTTTCTACTAATACATTTGCTTTTTCTATACTATTATCACTCACATATGTAAATGCAATGTTACAACCCTGCTCTGCAAATTTTATGGCAATAGCTTCACCAATACCTCTTGCAGCTCCTGTAACGATGGCTGTTTTTCCTTCTAATAATTTCATAGTTTATTTTTATAAATTAAAAATAATTATTTGTGTTGTAAGGCATTTAATTTTTTTATTTCCTCCACAATTTTTCTTTCATTGCTTAGCCTTGGCACTTTGTGTTGCCCACCCACTTTACCTTTGCTGCGAAGCCATGCAGTAAAGGTACCCTCAGGCATTGCATGTACAACAGGCATACGAAGGGCAATATCTTTTTGTCGTTTGGCTTCGTAATCACTGTTTACATTTTTTAATGCTGTATCCATTTCTTTAACAAATAAATCTAAATCAGTTGGTGCTTTATCAAATTCTATCAACCACTCATGTGCACCATTACTTTGCTTTGTAAAATACACTGGTGCCGCAGTATAATCTTTTACAACGGCATTTGTTTTTTGTGCAGCTGCGGCTATAGCTTTGTCTGCATTATCCACCATCACTTCTTCGCCAAAGGCATTCATATAATGTTTTAGTCTACCTGTAATTTTTATTTTGTAAGGGTTTAAGGAAGTAAACATAACAGTATCTCCCATAATATAACGCCACAAGCCACCAGTGGTGCTTATTACAATTGCGTAGTTTTTATTTAACGTTACTGTAGTTAAACCCAATGTTTTGGGGTTGGCTTTGCCATATTCTTCTACAGGCATAAACTCAAAAAAAATACCATGTTCTATAAACAGTAGCATACCTTCTTCGTCAGGTTTTTCTTGTGCTGCTATAAAACCTTCGCTTGCATTATATATTTCTAAAAAATTTATTTTTTTTCCAATTATATCTTCAAATTGTTTTCTATATGGTATAAATGATACACCACCATTTATATACAATTCTAAGTTAGGCCATACTTCTGCTATAGTTTTTTTTTGTGTTATATCTAAAATTCTCTTAAGCAAAAGCAGTGTCCATGTAGGTACGCCAGCAAGGCTTGTTACATTTTCCTCTGCAGTAGTTTGTGCCAGTTTTTCAATTTTATTTTCCTATTCATCTAGCAAGGCTATACTAAGTTCTGGCGTGCGCAACCACTGACCCCAAAATGGTGAGTTTTGCATTAATATAGCACTCAAATCTCCACATTGTACATCTTCAATTATTTTGCTTATTTGGTGTGAGCCACCCACCACAAGGCTTTTGCCTGTAAGCAAATTACTACTCGGAAAATTTTTATAATATTTAGTAAGTACATCTTTGCTAGCCTGAAAATGATTTTCCTTTAAACTTTCTTCACTTACAGGAATAAATTTGCTTTTATTATTAGAAGTACCACTACTTTTTGCAAACCAGTTTACAGGTGCATTCCAAAGTACATTTCCTTCACCTGCCATCATACGCTCTATGTAAGGGCGCATATCATCATACTCATGCAGTGGTACTGTTTTTTTAAATTCTTTTATAGTAAATAATTTTGCAAAATTGTATTGCTTTCCAAACACTGTGTATTGTGCATTAGAAACCAAACTTTGCAATACCTGCCTTTGTGCAGCTGCCGGGTGGTTTACCCAATTGTATATGCGCTTGTAGCGCAAGCGTGCAACGAATGATATTATTTTTGAAAGCAAATTCATTATTGCAGCAAGATAAAAAATAAAATGTAAGAAACGAATTTATATATGTACCCTTACAAATTTTGTACAAAAGTTTTTTATTTAAATTTTTTTTATGCAATAATTAAAAAATATTTTTATAAAATCAAATATAAAAACCAATTATTTTACTTTTTAGTAAAGTACTAATTCATGATAATAAAATTGAAAAAACTAGCAAAATTGGCAAAATTTAAAATGCAGTTTTTTACAAAAGAATAGATTATAAAAACATAAAATCGGTTTAAAAATTTATCAATTTTAATCTTAATTCGTAACGTTTTACTTTAGTATCAATCTTATAATATTTGTATACATTACATTTTCTTAAACTTGGTTCAACTTTGAACCTTCAACACTTTGCCTTCTCTCCAACTCTTTTTTTATCAACCGAAGTTCTCTACCCATTTGTCCGCTTACTGAGCTATTTTCTTGCGCCCTGCGCATTAGGTAAGGTATTACATCTTCTATAGGCCCAAAGGGCAGATATTTACTTACACTACAATTACTTTTTGCAAGGTTAAAAGTTATATTATCGCTCATGCCATATAATTGTGAAAAATGTACATGAGGGTGCAAATGTGGCAACCCTTTTTTATCCAATAATTGTGTAGCCAATAAATTACTTCCTTCATTGTGAGATGCTACAATTACTGCAATATTTTCTATATGCTCAATACAAAATGTAACAGCTGCATTGTAGTCATTGTCGGTGCTTTCTTTGCTTGGTTGTATAGGTGATTGATAATTTTTTTCAATTGCACGTTTTCTTTCTTTTTCCATATATGCACCCCGTACTATTTTTACACCTAGTATAAATTTTCTTTGTATTGATGCTTCATTACAATCTTTTAAAAAAGCCAATCTATCATGCCTATATAATTGTACAGTATTATACACTACTGCTTTTTGTTTGTTGTATCTATCCATCATTAAAATGGTTAATGCATCTACAGGGTCTTGTATCCATGTTTCTTCTGCGTCTACCAATACTCCTACTTTTTTTTGGTTGCCAGCAATACATATTTTATTTATCCTTTCCACCGTTTTCTCCCACTCTGCTTTTTCGTTTTCATTAAGTGTAGCAATTACGGTTTCATACCTTTTCATGAGTGTACCATCTATTTTTGCCATAGCTGCATCCAACATTTCTAACAATCCAAACCGCACCAGTCCCGTTACTTTTATGCTCATAAAAGGAATATTCTTCTGCGTAGCAGCATAGCTTATTACTTTTATAAATTCCTCCATAGCAAGGTCATATCCAGCTTCCCCATCTTCACCACCTTCTACACCATAATCTAATATAACCTCTACATTATACTCACCTAATTTTTCTGCAACCACAGCAGTTTCCTCTAATGTTTCACCTCCTACAAATTGGCTAAATATAGTGCTCTTTATAATTGTTTTAGTAAAAGGTATATGTAACTTAATAGCAGCTGGCATTAGTTTTAATCCCAAATTTACTAACCATTGTTTACCCATTGTTACAAATAAGAAATTCGCTTTTTTTAATGCTTTATTTGTTTTGTAAGCAAATGCATATTCGGTATTTTCAAAAGATATCATAGAATAAATTATAATACGAATTTACGATTTTTTATTAGCTGATTACGCCGAAGAAAAAAATAAAACAAATTGTATTTGTTGAAGTAATAAATTTTGATTGTAAAAATATTAAAACCCAATTTAGCAATGCTAAAACTGAAATAAGTAAAAATTTATTTTTTAAAAATTGCTGTAATAAATTGTACATTTTATATTCTTATATAATTAAAACGGGTCATCTTTTCAGACGACCCGTTTTGTTATAACTGTATGTTAGGTTTGTATTATTCCTGTACTTTAATATTTTTAGTACACCAATACCGAACCTGTATTTATTCTTTTTCCACTTGCAGATAATACATCTACTCTGTAAATACCTTTTGCATAACCACTCATATCAAACTTCATTGATTGGTATGCTGTATTTGCTCCAAAGCGTTGGCTCATTACTTGTGACCCTTTTTCGTCATATATATTTATCGCTGTCGCTGCTTTTACTTCGTTAAAAAATCTTACTTCAAATAAGCCTCTGTTTGGACTTGGATAAATAAATAATCTATTCGTTGTAGCTGAGTCTTTGATTGTAATTGATGCTGGTGTAGATACATTTGAACTACTACATCCATTACCATCTGTTACCATTACTGTATACACTCCTAAACCATCTATGCCTACTACTACTTTATTAAGTGTATCCGCTATTGATGAGTTTAATCCATTTCTTTTCCATTGGTATTTAATTGTACCACTTGCTGATGATACAGCTGCTGTTAATGTGCTAAACAACCCTGGAAATAAACTGGTGACTGGTGCTGCACTTATCGTAACTACTGGGTTTGTATTTGGTGTAAGTACACCTGCGCTTGATGTTACACTGCCACAACCTGCTGAGGTTACTATTACTCTGTAGCTATTGTTTGCCTGACCCGCAGCTAAAACTGTGTAGCTTGTAGACGTTGCTCCTGCTATATTGCTAAACACCGCAGGGTTGGTAGTACTTACTTGCCATTGGTAGCTTAATCCAGTTCCACCAGTAATTCCTGTTACTGTAAATACTGCATTACCACCATTACATGCTGATTTATTGGCTACTAATGGTATGCCTACTATTCCAGTATTTACCGTTACTGGTATGGTTACCACAGGGCTAGTACATGCACCATCTGTATAAGATAAAGTATAATTATTTACACCAACCGCAATTGGTTTAACAAATACTGTATTTATAGGACTAGTACCATTATAGGCAGTAGTTGCAGCAGCATCTGTAAATATTGTACCAGTTGGACCATTAAAAATACCAGTACCTGG
>JANXOQ010000450.1 GCA_025357775.1 Ferruginibacter sp.
GAAAAATATTTACACAAACAAAAAAATAATTAGCATAAAAAAATACAAAACAAAAACTATTTTTTGTAATAAAATTATTACAAAAAAAATGAATTTTATTAACGACTAAAAAGCAAAAGAGCCATCATTGCTGACAGCTCCTTTACTTACTAACCCATTAAATTCTACCACTAAAGTACAGAATACAACCAAAACAAAAAATTTATTTTTTTTTACATTAAATTATGTTACATGGCTAATAATTATTTAATGCTATTTCAAAGCATTGTATTTCAATACTCTAATAGTATTTAAACCAAAGTAAAATAGTTAATTTTATTTTTTATAAAGGGAAAAATAAAAACTAATTTGGTTTATAATATAAACTACTTTACATTTGTATAAAACAAGGAATAATGAAAAAACTACTAGCTATATTTTTAGCTTTTGCCACTTTAGCAGTACAAGCACAAGTAACTATATCAGGCAAAATAATTGATACAAAAGGCAATCCATTACGAGGTACTAGTATTTCAATTGTAGATTCATATGATGGAACTACTACGGACTCTTTGGGTAATTATAGTTTTACAAGCACCGAGGTAGGGGAGAAGGTTTTTGCTGCCACTATGACAGGATATTCGGAATTTAAAAGTAAAATAAAACTGGGTAAAGAAAATATTACTCTAAATATATCTATAAAAGAGCTTATAACAGAGCTTAATGCTGTTACTATTACCGCAGGTGCATTTGAAGCAAGTGATAAGAAAAAAGGGGCTGTTTTATCTTCTTTAGATATTGTAACTACTGCAAGTGGGCAAGGTGAGATAACAGGGGCATTAAAAACCCTGCCAGGCACACAGCAAGTTGGAGAAAGCGAAGGTTTGTTTGTTCGGGGTGGCTCTGCTACTGAAAGCAAGATTTTTATAGATGGCAGTCTGGTAAACAACTTTTTTTATAGCAGTCTGCCTGGTTTGGCTACAAGAGGGAGGTTTAATCCATTTTTGTTTAAAGGAACTGTGTTTTCTACAGGCGGCTACTCAGCTTTGTATGGGCAGGCATTATCTGCTGCACTTGTGCTAGAAAGTGCAGATTTACCAGAAAAAACAGAAGCTAATATTGGGCTTTCTGTTATTGGTGTGGCTGCAGGAATACAAAAATTAGCAAAAAATAAAAAAGCAGCTTGGGGAGTTTCTTATGCTTACACCAATCTTACACCAGCATTTGCTGTTATAAAACAAAGTGTAGATTTTTTTAAAATACCAGTGTATCAACAAGGGGATGCTAACTTTCGTATAAAAACAAAAAGTGGAGGGTTTATAAAGTACTACGGTTACATAAGTTGGAACGAAACAGGTGTAAAAAACCCAGATATAGATTCACTTAGTTTAAAAAATTCTTTTTTGATAAGTAATATAAATACGTTTCAAAATGTAAGCTACAGAGAAAATATAGGCAAAGGTTGGAAATTAAATACGGCATTAAGTTATAGCACCAACAAAGATGATATTGCAGGAGAATTACTTGATGGTAATAATGTAAAGCAACAATTCTTTTTCCCTGCTGGCTATGCTGCAAAAAACTTTGCAATTGTAAATAATGCTCAATATGCACAAGCTCGATTTGTATTAGATAAAAGAGTAAAAGGGTTGAACGCTATTCGCTTTGGGTCTGATTATTTTTATAGCAAAGAAAAAACTACGTACACATTATTTAACGGAAATAAATTTGATGATGTAGTAGCAGATAATTTAAATGCAATATTTGCAGAAACAGATTTATACATCACAAAAGATGTTGCCCTAAAAGCTGGCAGTAGGTTAGAGCATTCTACCCTTATTAACAAATGGAATATTGCACCAAGAGCCTCTATAGCATATAAGTTTAAAGATAAAAGCCAACTAAGTTTTGCGTATGGTATTTTTTATCAAAACCCAGAGAGAAAAATTTTGCCAGCAATAAACAGTGATTTAACATTTTCTCAAGCATCGCATTACATTTTGCAATACCAACGCAATCAAAATGACCGTACATTTAGAACAGAATTATTTTACAAAAAATATTCTGATTTATATAAGACTACACCAAATACAATTGGAAGAGAAGTAGCTGCCAACAACAATGGTATTGGGTATGCACAAGGTGTAGAGTTATTTTGGAGAGATAAAAAGACTGTTAAAAATTTAGATTATTGGGTATCGTATTCTTATTTAGATACAAAGCGTAATTATATTAATTTCCCCGGTAATATTACTCCTTCTTTTGCTGCTACACACACCGCTTCTTTTGTAGCAAAAAAGTTTGTGTTGCCATGGAAAACTGGTTTTAATATGAGCTATACTTTTGCAAGTGGACGACCATTTTACAATTTACAATATGATAATGCACAAGGAAAATATTACACAAAAGAAGAAGGAAAAACAATTAATTACAACAGCCTTGCTTTTAGCGTAAATTATTTGCCTAACCTTGGCAAGCCTAATAAAAAAACATTTATAGTATGGGTGTTTAACCTTACCAATATACTTGGGCAAGAGCAAATATTTGGATATAATTTCTCTTCATTAAACAATAATAAAATAGCCATTACGCCTCCATCAAAAAGATTTTTGTACATAGGCTGTTTTATAAATTTTGGAATAGATAGAACGCAAGATGCAATAAATAATAATTTGTAGAAGGGTATTGAGATATTAATATTGAGTAATAATACAGAACAACAGATGTAATAAATAATAATATTTAGACATAAAATATTAAACAAATAAAACTTTTAAAAATGATAAACGAACAACCAGCCATTGAAAAAGATGCAGCACTTTGGGAGCTAGCAAAAAAACGTGCAAGCTTTAAAAAAAGCCTTTCCGTTTATATTATTGTAAATATATTTCTTTGGGCTTTGTGGTTTTTTACTGATAAAAATAATTATGGCTGGAACGTAAATCATTGGCCTTGGCCGTTGTGGACATCGCTAGGTTGGGGCTTAGGTATAGCTTTGCAATATGTAAGTGCATACATAGCGCCCAAATCTATTTCGGTAGAAGATGAATACCAACAATTAAAAAATAATAAAAAATAATAATTAAAAAATTGTTAGCCTTTGTTTGTCGAAGGCGAGTACAAGTAAAAATAACCTCAAAAATTTAGTATTAAATCGTAATAATTTTAAATCATAAAAAACAAATCATGAAAAAATTAATCTTTCTTTCGTTCATCATCATTTCTAGCATTTCAACTTTTGCACAAAATGAAAAATTTGTAGCAGCTATGAAAAAAAATATTGTACAAATTGATTCTGCATTTTCAAAATCAGAAAATTTTATTAGTCTAGCCAATACTTTTGAACGCATTGGTACATCAGAAAAAACCCAGTGGCTTCCATTTTATTATGCAGCATTGTGCCGTATAAATTTTTCTTACAAGCAAAAAGACCAAAGTGGCAATGATGTGATTGCAGAGTATGCTACAAGGCTCATCAACAAAGCAGATTCATTAATGCCAAATAACTCCGAAATAAGTTGTATAAAAAGTATGATAGCAGGCATACAATTAATGGTGAACCCAATGCAACGCTATGCACAATATGGTGCAGCAAGCCAAAAAGCAATGGCAATGGCAATGCAACAAGACCCTACAAACCCACGCCCCTACATGCTTAAAGGGCAAAATTTAAAATTTACACCAGTAAATTTTGGTGGAGGTTGTAAAACTGCATCTGCACCTCTAGCTACAGCTATGGAAAAATTTGCAGCATTTAAACCAACATCTGACATTGCACCAAATTGGGGGAAAATGTATACTGAAACCATGGTGAAAGAATGTGCTGAAGGGAAATAAATATCAATAAAATTTTATAATATTTCCCTAAAAATGCATAAAGAGGTAGTAAATATTTATCCATCAAATAATTGCCAAATAGTAGTATGATTTATTTCACGGTATAAGAATTGATGGTAAATCGTTTAAGCTCCTTATCTGTAAAATATTTATTATTGAGAAAAAACAATTACAAACGACTTTATTTATTTTGATAATTAGCATTAAATAAGAAAACCATGCAGACAGAAAATTTTACAGAGCAAGAAAGCCTAAAGCTTATCAATGAAATGATAGGCAAAGCAAAAAAAAGCTACGTTACTAAAGGAATAGCATCTATTGTGTGGGGTTCTATAATTACATTTTGTGGTTTAGCAAGTTGGTATGAAGTACATTTTAAAGTAGAGTTTGGAGATGTATGGTTACTAACATTAATTGCATTAATACCCCAAATATATTTTTCAATAAAAGAAAAAAGAAGTAAGAATTTTATTTCTCACAATGTAACCACCATAAATTTTATTTGGATTGCCTTTACTGTTTCTATGTTTATAACAACTCCTTATTTTGCTGGGGTAAAAGGGGTAAGTCCTGTACCAATAATTATGATGCTGTATGGTTTCCCCACATTTGTAATTGGGGGTATGTATAAATTTATTCCAATGATACTTGGTGGTATTTTTTGCTGGGTAGCAAGTGTAACATCTATTTATACAAATGTAGAAATAGACATGTTGCTAATGGCTGCCTGCGGTTTGTTTGCATGGCTTATACCTGGTATTATTTTATGGAAGCGTTATAAAAAAAATGATGCTGCATATGTTTAAGGAACTAGACCCCATATTGCATTCACAATTGCGACTAGCAGTCGTAAGCCTACTTATTAGTGTAAAGGAGGCAGAGTTTGCTTTTCTCAAAGAAAAAACTAATGCAACTGCCGGTAATTTAAGTGTGCAAATAAGCAAACTTAAAGAAGCGGG
The DNA here is from genome assembly GCA_025357775.1 of Ferruginibacter sp. Lineage (GTDB taxonomy): Bacteria > Bacteroidota > Bacteroidia > Chitinophagales > Chitinophagaceae > Ferruginibacter. The sequence goes on from JANXOQ010000450.1 coordinate 4,776, forward strand.
CTATGTGGAAGTGAGCAAACAATTTAAAGATAATTATCCACTCACTATTTGTAAAATAACACAAGTGGGTGTACAAGCTTTTGAAAATTATGTAAAGGCATTACAGTCTTACACACATGCATAAAAAGTTAATGCCGCTCTTTATAGTAGCGGTATTTTTAGTAGATTAATAAAAAAAGTTATGGTATTAATACTTATTTTCCGATTACAATTTTTTAAATATTTATTAATAATTTCAGAGAAAAAGTACACACAAAGCCACACTAAACTGTATATATAATTTATGCTTTCTGAAGATATACTTTCAGCCAAATTTTGAAATCTTTTATAACTAAACACTCGTACTTAAAAGATCATAAAAATAATAATCATTTCAATAATTATTATTTAAAAAAACAAATTTTCT
>JANXOQ010000467.1 GCA_025357775.1 Ferruginibacter sp.
TAAAAAATGAAAAAATTATTCATACTAACATTACTATCAATCTCAATTTTTTCTTGCAAAAAAGAAATTATTGAAGATAATGAAACATATCAATTATTAAACCCAATAAGGTCAGATGCAAATGCAGGCACATGGCGACCAGTATTACTTACAACAGCCAATGAGTTTGCATGTGCTACTCCTATAGCAACCACAAGCCCAGATTATATTTTACAATTAAGCGAAATAAAAAGTTTTCAAAATGATATTACTTCTGAAAAAAGAAAACTTGTAAACTATTGGGGTGCTGGTGCAGTGCTACGTTGGAACGAAATAATGAGAGAGCTTGTAGCCAAACATAATATACCACCTTATCAAAATGCAGATGGAACATATCCAATTCCACAAGCAGGCAATCCATTAGCATTTCCTACCTTTCCGTTTTCAAATCCGCCGTATGCAGCACGTGCATATGCCTACCTAAGTGCAGCACAATACGATGCATGCATAGCTGCATATTTTTATAAAAACCAATACAATCGTACCGCACCATTTAATATAGATGGTAACATACAAACGTTGTTACCAAAATCAACGTTACCATCTTACCCAAGCGAAGATGCGGTGGTCATGGGCGTTTCAGTAGAGTTATTAAAATTATTATTTCCGGGCGACCAAGATTATATAAACCAAAAAGCAGAAGAACACAAACGTGCAAGATTAATTGCAGGTGCAAATGTACGCAGTGATTTAGACGCAGGCGAAGCACTTGGAAAATTAGTTGCCACAAAATTTGTAATACGAGCAAGAGGCGACAGAGCAGGCGCAGCTGTAGGCACACCTGCAATATGGGCAGCGCTAGAAACCAATACAGCAGCTACAGGACAAATTCCATGGATTAGTTTAGAAAGCCCAAAACGAAATCCAATGTTACCATTATTTGGAAAAGTAAAAACATTTTTGTTCGATTCATTAACAATGGTTACAAACATTCGTCCATCTGCTCCACCATCTACTTCATCACCACAATTTGCAACGGAGCTAGCAGAAATTTTAAATTTTAGTAAAAATATTACCAGAGAACAATTGCGCATAGCACATTTTTGGTCAGATGGTGTAAACACTTACACACCGCCAGGACATTGGAATTATATTGCTGCTAAAGATTTTGTGCAGCAAAATTTTAGTGAAGCTCGTTGGGCAAGAAACATGGCATTGCTTAACATGAGCTTGATGGATGCTGGTGTTGCATGTTGGGATACAAAGTATTTTTATTTTAACCCACGTCCATCTCAAATGAACGATGAAATAAAATCAGTAACAGGCGTTCCTAATTTTCCTGCATACACATCGGGGCATAGTACTTTTAGTGCTGCGGCCGCCACAGTTTTGGGTTACATCATTCCCGCAAACGCTGCAAGCTATAATGCAATGGCAAAACAAGCATCCGAATCTCGTTTGCATGCAGCCATACATTATAGAAGCGATTGTGAAAAAGGTTTTGAAACCGGAATTAAAGTAGGGGCTTTTGCCGTTACTCGTGGGCAAACAGATGGTGCAGAGTAAATAAACATTGAATAAAGAAGGTATTTCTTGTTTAAATTTTTATTTTGTTGGCTGTAAGCATACATCAAAATTCTACATTTGTTCGGGCTGTCTGTAGTAGTCTTGCACTTAAGTAATTTTATACCTTAAAGTATATTTGTGCAAGAGCTACTACTGCTCATCCCGCAGCTCTTCAGCTTTAGTATTTCAATGTGACAATAATGCTAATACTTACAAAAATTTTTTTGAATAAGCGTTCGAAGTAATGAAAATAATATTATTGTTATAAAAATAAATGTGCTACTTTCCATTCAGAATAAATTAGTAACTAAAATACTTTGCGCATGAAAAAAATAAAAATTTCACTCCTATTTTTATCTTTAACGATTTTACTAATTGCGCAAAAAACACCAGATAAAATTTACGAACAACTTTTCTTAGACATACAAAACGGAAATGTATTTCCTGATAGTAAGACATTTGTAGATTGCATACCAAAGCGCAAGCCTGCTGATATTATGTATGACTATGGGTTACAAAAAGGTACAGGTTTAGACTTAAAAAAATTTGTATCAGATAATTTTAATGTGCAAGCACAGCCCAATGTTATTAATATAAAAGAAGGCAAATTGATAGGAGAGCATATAAAAGATTTATGGACTGTTTTAAAAAGAGCTGAAGATAAAAAAGTAGAAGGTAGTAGTTTATTAGCACTACCAAAACCTTACATAGTCCCTGGTGGAAGGTTTACAGAAGTGTATTATTGGGATAGTTATTTTACCATGTTAGGTTTAAAAGAAAGCGGTGAAACACTGGCGATAGAAGATATGATTGATAATTTTGCTTTCTTAATAAATAACTATGGTCATATACCAAATGGCAATCGTAGTTACTATCTAAGCAGAAGTCAACCACCTTTTTTTGGAATGATGGTTACCCTTTTAGCAAGTATAAAAGGCAATGGTATTTATAAAAAATATTTACCTGCTTTGCAAAAAGAATACAATTTTTGGATGGCAGGATATTCAACTACCAAAAATGGTGAAGCATATAAAAGAGTAATAAAATTAGATGATGGAACAATACTGAATAGATATTGTGATGACGACGATATACCTAGGCAAGAAGGATATAAAGAAGATGTAAAAACAGCTGAGGAAGCAGTTTCACAAAAAATGATGACTATACGTTTTGCAAGCGAGGAGGCTATGAAAACATTTAAAGAAACTGAATCGAAAATTATTTATAAAAATTTACGCAGTGCAGCTGAAAGTGGTTGGGATTTTAGCAGCAGATGGTTTATAAACCCTGAAAAAATTTCTACAATACACACTATTGATTTTGCTCCTGTAGATTTGAATAGTTTGATATTAAATTTAGAAAATATTTTAATAAAAAATGGGGGAGAAGTAGATAAACAAATAAATGGTAAAAGAGCAATAGCCATTAAAAAATTGTTTTGGAATAAAAAATTATCTTTCTATTGTGATTATGATTTTATACAAAAGAAAGTATCATCAAGTATAACTGCCGCTGGCTTTTTTCCATTAAGCATTGTAAATTATACAACCGCTGAGTTAAAAGCACTTGCACCAAAAGTAGTTTCATCCACAAATTTAAACTTACTAAAACCCGGCGGTATTGTTAGTTCTACAATAAATGTAGGGCAACAGTGGGATGCACCAAATGGCTGGGCACCACAGCAATGGATGGCCGTAATAGGACTAGAAAAAATAGGGCAATCAGCACTAGCTAAAGATATAGCAACACGTTGGATAACCTTAAATAAAAAAGTATATAAAGCCACAGGCAAGCTTACAGAAAAATATAATGTGGTTGATTTAAGCTTAGAAACAGGCGGTGGTGAATATCCAAATCTTGATGGATTTGGATGGACAAACGGTGTTTATCTTGCATTGGAAAAAAAATATAATCTAAAGTGATTACCAATTTTTTTGAAGTATTTATAATATTTTGAAAAGTTATTGATAACAAACTCTATAAAATATTTATTTCCATTAATTAAGCTGTCAGTTTCAGCTTGTCGAAGGAGGGGCATTTATTTAGGATATCTTCGATAAGTTTAGCTTGATATTCCGACCTTATCAAACTCTTGTCATTTAAAAATAGCTTAAAATTTATTTTGTAAGTACCGGTAATGTGGCATAAACCTTATAATCCTGTCTCTACATTGACTTTCGATATAACTTACCTTGGTTCCAATATCAAAAACTGGTAGGGCTTCAATGTAATAAATTGATCATCGTCGCCAACATTCAATGTTTCTTCTAGCCAATAATTGTATAGTTTTATAGGCTTCATTCCATTTTGTTTGAAAGTGTACCAACTAATTTTCGTGTCTACACCACTAAAATTAAATATACAATAAACCCTGTCATTTTCCCAAGCACGCAAGTAAGCTGCTACTGCATTGTTATTAGTATTTATCCATGTAGTATTTTTCTTATCTGCAATTACATATAAACTTTTTCGAATGGCAATCAGTTTTTTTGTAAGTGAAAATATTGCATGTTCAGTTGTACCTTCAATATAAGATTTTTTATTTTTCTTCCAATCTATTAATGGGCGATGCATCCAACGGTTGTCGTAACTTTTATCTGCATCATTTAAATAAGTATAATCATTTGTATATCCTTGTTCATCCCCGTAAAAAATAACAGGCACACCACCTAAAAAGAAACTTTGAGCTTGCATTAAAATTATCTTAGCAATAGATGTTTCAATAGCATTTGTATCATTTAATTCAATTGCTTTTTCCAAGCCACATAAAGATGCAAGCGAACCACTAATTCTTGCATCGCCAGTTTTTTCATTAACAGAAAACAATGCACCCTTAGCAGGTGAACCATTAAAATTTCCTGAATAATAATTTTTTAAAAAAGTTCTATGTTCATATGGGTTGTATCCTGCCTGCCCTATCATGTAATCATCGTAGCCAAGCCCAATATCATCATGGCAACGAGTATAATTTATCCAAGTACTACCAAAAGGTTTTTTTAATAATTGAGATTGTGCAGCAAGCATTACCCTTGTATCTCCCGTAGCTAGTGCATCCCACTGTAAAGCCATTTGTGTTGCGTTGTAAGCAAAATCACTTTCTCTTGCTAAAAAATCACCTTCGCCAAAATATTTCATTATCTCAGTAGGTGATACAATTGCTTCAGCTAGCAATGCCATGCCTGGTGTAGCCACTTGCACACATTGTTTTATTAATTGGATTATGGTATGCGCTTCTTCTAAGTTTTGGCTATTTGTCCCAATTTTTTTCCATAAAAATGCTGGCGCATCTATCCTCAAAACATCTACTCCAAGGTTTGCGCTAAAAAAAATATTATCCAGCATTTCATTAAACACTGCTGGGTTACTGTAATTTAAATCCCATTGATAATGATGAAAAACCGTCATTACCCATTTATCCAATTCCTTTATGTATGTAAAATTCCCTGGCGAACTTTCTGGGAAAACCTCTGACATTGTTTGCTCAAGTTGGTCAGGTATTTGTCTATCATCAAAAAAATAAAAAAAATCTTGGTATTTTTTTTCACCAGCCTTAGCTTTCATTGCCCACTCATGCTTGTGCGAAGAATGATTCAATACAATATCCAACATTAAATGTATTTTTTTTTTATGCATACTTTTATGCAAATCTTTTACATCTTCTATGGTTCCAAAACGAGCATCTATTTTTCTAAAATTGCTTACTGCATATCCGCCATCACTCTCATTCTTTGGGCTTTCAAAAATTGGCATTATGTGTAAAAAATTTATACCCAAATCTTCAAAATAATTTAGTTTATTTTCTAAGTTATTTATAGAACCACAAAATCTATCTACATACAAACTCATGCCACATAGTTTGTTACTTAAAAACCATTTTTCATTTTCATTTTTTGTTTTAGCAATGTCTAATTTTTTCAATTCATTGCTTCTGTTTGTAAAAGCAATATCAATAATCATTAAAAGTTGGGTATAACATTCCTTTGCATTTGGATGGTTGGCATACAACTTATCAAACAGCATCTTAATATCTGCCTCAGAAGATTTACTTCGGTTAAAATAATCACCATTTATAGCAATCATTTCTTCCTCTTGGTTTAATATGTTGAGAGATATTTTATTCACAAATTTGCCTATCAGTTAAATATGTTTTTGTTTAAATATTTAAATGCTTCCATAGCTCCGAGGTATTCGCAGGTTCTTGCACCAGCTTTATTTGCATTTGCAATAATAATTGTCCATTGTTCTACTGATAGCTCCATAATTTCTTTAGCATTCATATTACTTAGTTGGAATAACAAAGCACCAACGAAAGCATCACCAGCTCCCGTTGTATCAATTGGAGTTATTTTTATACTTGGTATGATTGTAGTTTTATTTTTATGTCCGAACAAAGTACCTTTAGCACCAATGGTAATAGCAAAATTGGCTGTAGTTTTTGCTAATAAAATATTGGCTGCTTCTTCAATTGTTGTCGCATTTGTAATTAGCAATGCTTCTTCATCGCTCAACTTAAAAAAATCACAATGTTGTAAAAAGTACCAACTCTGTGATTTAAAATTTCCTGTATCATTTGGAAAAAGCAAGTGTCTGTAATTTGGGTCAAAGCTTACAAATATTTTTTTTGCTCTTGCTTCATGTAATAAATTTTTATATGCATCTTTTAATGGTCCATCTAAAAATCCAGTAGCACTCCCAAAATGTACAATGCTATAATCCTCTACATTTATACCTGCAATATCATTATTACTTAATTGTCCATCCGCACCTCTATTAAAAATAAAGTCTCTTTCGCCATTTTGCATAAGGCTCACAAAAGCCATGGTGGTAAAATGTTTTTCATCTTGCAACATCCATTTTGTTTGCACACCAAAATTTTTCATTACCTGTATAAGTTGATTTCCGAATGGGTCTTTTCCAACTTTTGCAGCTAGCTCTACTTTTCCTCCAAGCGCAGCAATTGCAGCTGCTACATTAGTAGGAGCACCGCCTGGTTTCTTTAAAAAGTTTTCTCCTTCGGCTAAGCTTTTGCCTTTATCAGTACAAATCATATCTATTAAAGCTTCTCCTATGCATAGTATATTATTCATATTTTAGTTTCTAAAAATGTACATAGCTTAAAAAATATTTATTTATTATAAATGACTGTATTTTATTTTACAAAAAAATTTCTAATGTTAATATTTAAAAAATACAATTAATTTTAGTTTTATAATTTGTTATTTATTTAAAATTGATAAATATGCATTAAAAGAATCAATTTAATTTGAAATGGTTTTAATCATATTATTTTTAACAAATTCTAGTTAAACTAATTTTGATTCAAAATTTTGGGTTTTAACAGCAAAGTAAAAAATGCTGCAAATAAAAGCATTACTCCAGATAATTGAATTGCCAAAACAGCATTCCTATTTAATAAGTCTCTAAAAATATTTCCAAAAGATAAAGTATAGATAAGCATTGGTATTACTATGAGCATATTAATAATACCCATATATACACCAAACTGTTGCCTTGGTATACTGCTTGTTACAATTAAGTATGGTATTCCCATCATACTTGCCCATGCAATACCTAAACCTACCATGGAAAATGCTAAGGATATTTTACTTGTAAATAGAGTTAGGCCAAACATTGTTAAAGCTCCAAAACATAGACAAATAGCATGTATAAATTTTGCATTTATTTTTTTTGCAATTATTAGTAAAATTAATGCAGCACCAATTGTTATCAGATTATATAAACCATTTAGCTGACCAGCAAAAGGCACTACTTCGTTTTTATATATATCATTATCGGTAATAGTGCTATTCCAAATTGTTTCATTTAATGATACAGGTAAAAAATCCCAATATATTTTCATAGCAAACCATTGAAATAAATAAACCAAACCCAACAGCCACAATATTTTTGGCATATGTTTTATTGCAGCAGCAATGTCTATAAATGGAGTTAAAATATTTTTACTGCTACTTTTTATATGCTCCATTTCTTCAGCAGACGGTTCTAGTTCAGGTGTAGTTTTCATACTCCATAATACAGAACCTATTGAGCATACTGCACCAAGAAAAAATGAACCGAAAACCCAATAAGGAATACCAGCGGCTGACTCTCCTTTTAAAATATATTTAAAAAGGGTAGGAGACCAAGCTGCCAAAGTAATGCCCAAACCTGTAAACATACTCTGCATAATAAAACCTTGGTATTGTTGTTTATCATCTAGCCTATCTGCTACAAAAGCTCTATAAGGTTCCATAGCAGTATTGTTTGCTACATCTAATATCCATAAGCAACCTACGGCCATCCACAATGCTGAACTAAATGGAAATATAAAAAGTGCAATCGAACAAAATAATGCACCTATCATGAAATAGGGCTTTCTTCTTCCTCTTTTTTGAGACCATGTTTTATCACTTAATGCACCTATTATTGGTTGTATTATCAAACCTGTTAGTGGGCCTGCTATACTTAGCATTGGCAACTTATCTGCATCAGCATGTAAAAAACTATAAATTGGCGCAACTGAATTTTGCTGTAAACCAAAACTATATTGAATGCCAAAAAAACCAACATTCATATTTATTATTTGCCAAAAACTTAAATGAGGTTTTAGTAGAGACATTGAAGTTAATTTTAGTATCCAAATATAACTTTATATTAATATAGAAAGTATGTTACAATTATGCTCAATTTTTGCAAACGTTTGATGTGAAAAAATGAAAATAAATCTTGATTAATGTTCACATTTTTGGTAAGCACTCAAGCAACATCATCTTTAGTTAGTTTTTTACAAACGAAGCGTTTAAACTTATCAACTCTTTAGCAAGGCTTTTTTTTTGTAATTGTAAAATTTTTTCTTGTTCATTATTTTACAAATTATTTTTTCGAAAATACTTTTTTGATTGCCCTATTCTGTTGGTTTTGTTTATTGCTTGATAATATATTGTTGGGTTCCACTATAGGGCTACAATGTATACATAATCAGCACCGTTAAGGTGAAGCCCTACTCCGTCTGCTTTTACGCTTATCAAAAACATTTGTATGCTTTCGTCTTTTTTGAAATTTATATACCAATTCTTTCTTATAATTTGCAGTGGTGCTCTCATTTGTATATAAATATTTTATACCGTCTAGTTTTTATTAAACATAGCATTCCTAAAAATTGTGAAAACACCAGTATTACATGGCTGCTAATATTAATTTCAATTTCTCTAATATGTTCATTTAAATTTATACTCACTTGTTTAAAACGCTTTTTTTCTTTGTCTTCAATTTTAGACTGGCAGTCGTATATTTATCTAAGTTTATTTAAACCGTCTAATAATAAGAAGGATGATTTTGCTAGGCCTACTTTTTCAATTTTTTATTATCCGTATTCTGTAGTTTCCTTTCTCGTTTTTTTCATCTTCCATAAAAGATAAATCAATTTTTAAATTGTAATATCTTTTTTTATTACTTTCACTTTTACAGTTAAATTCATGAATGCTGTTTTTTATTCTGAAGACTTATTTGAAAATATTCAGAAATTTTTAATCTTTTTTTTAAGTTGTCTTTTGTATATAACTTTCAATTATATCATCTAACAAAACCCTCAATTTTTTTATTAAAAAATTTATAATTTTTACAATCATGAAAATTTTAGTTAGTAAATCTGGGTATATCATACCATATTGATTTGCAAAATAGTCCTTTAGGCCATGCATAAATCTTGTATGATTGTGTAATACTGACCATTTAAAGTTTTGAACTCAAATAAAGCTAGATTGGCATAAAAAAACTCCGAGTTTCACAACTCGGAGTTTTTTAAAATTTTTATCAAGATGAATTAAGCAATCTCAACGTCAGCACCTGCTTCAGTTAATTTTGTTTTTAACTCTTCTGCTGTTGCTTTATCAACACCTTCTTTTACTGGTTTTGGAGCACCATCTACTAAGTCTTTAGCTTCTTTCAAGCCTAAGCCTGTAAGATCTTTAACGATTTTTACAACCGCTAACTTGTTAGGGCCAGCTGCTTTCAAAATAACATCAAATGCTGTTTTTTCTGCTACTGCCGCTGGTGCATCACCTGCACTCATTACCACAGCTGCTGCAGCTGGTTCAATGCCGTATTCTGATTTTAAGAATTCAGCTAATTCTTGTACTTCTTTTACTGTAAGGCCTACTAGGCTTTCAGCTAATACTTTAATATCTGCCATGTTAATTGTTTTTTCCCGCCTTCATTGTTGTATACTCCAGCGGATGTGTTATTAAAAAAAAATATAAAAAATTTGCAATTGTTCAAATAGTTGCTCATTTCACCCAATTTAATCGGTAACAAATTATGCCTCAGTTGCATCAGGTGTTTCATCTGCTGCTGGCGCTACTGCAACTGGTACCACTTCATCTGCCTCTGCTGCTGGCACTTCTGTTACTGCTGCTACATCATTAACCACTGCTTCTTTTGCTACATCTTTGTTTTGCAATGCGCCCAATACACGCTGTATAGGAGCTTGCAATAAACCAATCACTTCACCGATAAGTTCGTTCTTGGTTTTTATCATTGTCAATGTTTTCAATTGGTTATCACCAACGAATATATCTCCATTTATAAAAGCCGCTTTCAAAGTGGGTCTTTCTAAGCCAGCATTCGCCTTGCGGAAACCTGCTAAGATTAAAGCTGGTTCTTTAGGGTTTTCGCTAAACATTAAAGCAGTTACTTGATGCAAAGAGTCAAATACACCGGCATATTTCTCAGCATCAATAGATTCTAATGCTTTTTTAATTAAAGTGTTTTTTGCCACCTTCATTTCAACTTGCTTATCAAAGCAATGAGCACGCAAAGTAGTTACTTGTGCTACTGTTAAACTTTCTGTATCTGTAATGTAAAAATTATTATACTGATTGAACTTGCCTTTCAGCACTTCTATCACTTCGTTTTTTTGTTGTTTTGTCATTTCAATTATTTTTTTTAGCTCCGATAATTCTTCCCCTTCGGGAGGTTAGGTGGGGCTTTAGTTTTGAACAGATTTAGTATCAACCAATATACCGGGGCCCATTGAGCTAGCCATGTTTACACCTTTTAGATATGTACCTTTACTTGTAGCTGGTTTCAATTTCATAAGTGCATTAATAAGCTCCATGGAATTTTCTACCAATTTTTCTGGTGCAAAACTCACACGCCCAATAGATGCGTGAATAATACCAGCCTTATCTACTTTGAAAGCAATTTTACCACCTTTCAAATCTTTTACAGCACCAGCTACATCGTTAGTAACAGTACCTGTTTTAGGATTTGGCATAAGGTTACGTGGTCCTAGTACTTTACCCAGTTTACCCATTTTAGGCATTACTGATGGTGTAGCTACAATCACATCTACGTCTGTCCATCCACCTTCTATTTTTGCAATGTATTCATCCAAACCAACAAAATCTGCACCAGCGGCGGTAGCTTCTGCTTCTTTATCTGGTGTACAAAGTACTAAAACAGATTTTGTTTTACCTGTACCATGTGGCAATGAAACAGTACCACGTATTGCTTGGTCAGCTTTTTTAGGGTCTACACCTAAGCGAACATGTAGGTCTACAGAGCTATCAAATTTTGTTGTGTTAATATCTTTCACTAACGCAGATGCTTCTACAAGGGTATATGCTTTATTAGCGTCTACCTTAGCATTTGCTAGTTTTCTTTTTTTAGTAATCATTTTTTAAAAAGTTTAAAATCTTGAAAAATCAAGATAAGTGACAATTAGTTTTCCCAAGGTGCTTTACCTTCTACAGTAAGACCCATGCTGCGTGCAGTACCAGCTACCATGCTCATTGCGCTGTTAAGCGTAAAGGCATTAAGATCGGGCATTTTATCTTTTGCTATTTCTTCCACTTGTGCCCAAGTAACTTTACCCACTTTTACACGGTTAGGCTCTTTAGAACCAGATGTGATTTTAGCGGCTTCCATTAATTGTACGGGAGCAGGTGGAGTTTTTATTACAAACTCAAAAGATTTGTCACCATAAACTGTGATGAGAACTGGTAATACCTTACCAGGTTTGTCTTGGGTACGAGCGTTGAATTGCTTACAAAACTCCATAATGTTGATACCCTTAGAACCCAATGCAGGCCCAATTGGCGGTGCAGGGTTGGCTTGTCCTCCTTTACATTGGAGTTTTACATAGCCAGTAATTTCTTTAGCCATATTTTATTTTTTTGGTGTTAACGTACGACACAAGCGTACTCCCAATCCTTATAAATTGCTATAAGGATTATTCACAAGAACTATTTGGGATTGCAAAAGTAAGGGTTTTGATGAGATTAGATTAGGTTTATGCAAATATTTTTAGGTGATGGTTATAAATTCTTATATAGTGTTTACATGTGGCGTGTACCAAATATTATTAAATTAAAAAAAATATCATTTATATACATTAACAACCACACATTTACCACAGGCAAATAGTTACACCAATCCTTTTAATTTCTCTATCACAATATCTACCTCATCTTTCGTATTAAATTTGCTAAAACTAAATCGTACTGTAAGTTGATTGGGATTATTGTTAATAGCACGAATAACATGGCTTCCTGCATCTGCACCACTTGTACATGCACTACCACCACTTGCACATATATTATTTATATCTAAGTTAAATAAAATCATTTCTGATTTTTCTGTTTTAGGAAAGCTACAACTTAATACCGTATACAAACTATTGCCAATAACATCTCCATTAAAATTAACTTCTGGTAAATGTTTTTTTATTTGCTCATGCATATAAAATTTTAGTGCGCCGATATATGCACAATCTGCTTCGTGGTTTATCATTGCAAGCTCAAGTGCTTTTGCAAAACCAACTATGCCATAAATATTTTCTGTACCAGCACGCATGTTACGCTCTTGTCCACCCCCGTGTACAAAAGGTTTTATGCGTACATTTTCGTTTATATAAATGATGCCTACACCTTTTGGCCCATGAAATTTATGAGCGGCACCTGTAATAAAATGTACAGGAGTATTTCTTAAATCTATAGGAAAATGCCCTACCGTTTGTACTGTATCGCTGTGGAAAATTGCGTTATGTAATTTACATAAATTCCCAACTTTATGCATGTCGAGCATATTGCCAATTTCATTATTAGCATGCATTAGTGTAACCAAGGTTTTTTCTTTAGCTGTTGCTAATAATTTTTCTAAATCTTCTATGTCAATATGCCCATTTGACAATAGTTTTACATAGCTCACCCTTATTGCATCTATATTTCCTAAATGCTCTACTGTATGCGAAACTGCATGATGCTCTATTACAGAAGTTATGATATGCTTACAATTTAAATCTCTTACAGCAGCTTGTATAGCCATATTACTACTTTCCGTACCTCCGCTTGTAAAAAAAATTTCAGCTGGGTTTGCATTAAGTAATTTAGCCACTGACTTACGAGCAGTTTCTATAGCCATTCTTGTTTCTCTTCCGTACGAATAAATAGAAGATGGATTGCCAAAACGTTCTGATAAAAATGGCATCATGTCCTCTAGTACAATAGGGTCGAGGGAGGTAGTAGCTGCATTGTCGAAGTAGATTCTGTTCATTAGTTAGGAATAGGATTTTAGATAATTATAAATATAAATTTTCTAATAATAGTAGACTTTTAATTAATATAATCGTAGAAACCCTTTCTAGGGATTTAGGGGGTTAGCGCTTCCTGTATATCCTTT
>JANXOQ010000498.1 GCA_025357775.1 Ferruginibacter sp.
TAAAAAAAAACAACATGAAAAATAAAACTCTTTTTAAATTTATAACAGCAGTAGTTTTTTTTCTACTAATAAATTGTGTAATAACAAATAGTATTTTTGCGCAAGCAGGTAATGAAAGTTTTTTTCGTATAGGTGCAAAAGCTGGCGTAAACATCAATAAAATTTCTGGTAAGTCCTATAGAGATGCGTTTAATTACAATTTTCAAGCTGGTTTATTTGCTCAATTTAATATTACAAAAAAAATAGGATTACAGCCAGAGGTTAATTTTGTGCAAACACAATCAGAATATACTGATGATGCCAATACTATTTATGATGACTTGGTTGGTGGCGGTAGCCAACATACCGCAAAATTAGATTATTTAGAAATACCCTTATTATTAAACATAAATATTGGGCCTACGAAAAAAGTAAAATTACAGCTAGGGCCTGCTTATGGCGGATTACTAAAACAGACTACAGATAGTTTAAAAAACGGTATAAATAATTTATACAAAAACGGAGAATGGAGTGCTATTGGTGGTTTATGGATTCAACTACCTTTTATAAATTTAAGCGCTAGGTATAAGCTAGGTTTAACGGATGTTAGTAATCTTAATCCTGTACAAACTTGGAAAAACCAAGCAATTCAAGTTTCTGTAGGAGTTACGTTTTAATTTAAAATTTAATTTCATTAAAATAAAAGCTGTAAGTAATACACCTGCTATAAAACACGAAAAAAAATATTAAAAAATAACTTAATCTGCTTTTTATGAAGTGGATTTTTTTTGCTTAAATTGTATTTAATAAATTTACAGATATGCAAAACATTCGTACTGAAGATTTAATTGTGATAGATATTGAAACTGCATCTGTAGCAGCAAACTTTAATTTGCTAGACGAAAAATGGCAAGAACTTTGGCAAGAAAAAACTGCAAAGACTATTCCTGATGGGCTTACTGCTGCTGAGTTTTACCCCATGCGTGCCGGTGTGATGGCAGAGTTTTCTAAAGTAGTATGCATAAGCATTGGTTATTTTATAAAAGAGCAAAACCTAAAAATGAGGATAAAATCTTTTTATGGCGATGATGAAAAAAAAATATTGACGAATTTTTTGCAAACCATTACAAAAATTGAAAGTTTTAATAAGCGTTGGTGTTTTGCTGGTCACAATATAAAAGAGTTTGACATACCCTTTATATGCAGGCGCATACTTATAAATAATATGCAAATACCCGCCTACTTAGATTTTCAAAATATGAAACCTTGGGAAACCAATATTGTAGATACTTTTCAATACTGGCGTTTTGGAGATTATAAAAATTATACTTCATTAAAATTACTGGCCGCAGCCATGGGCGTGCCCTCACCAAAAGATGATATAGATGGAAGTATGGTTGGTTCTCTGTACCACAATGGTACTGCAGAAGAACGTGTAATTAACATAAAACGCATAGCCACTTATTGCCAAAAAGATGTAGTAACAACTGCCAATATAATTTTACGATTTAAAAATGCAGCCTTGGTGCATGAGGATGATGTGGAGTTGGTGGGATAAAAAATATCTAATAATACTATACTATTTATGAATATAAATTAGTCTAATAATTAAATTAAAATGTATGTCAGCCTGTGCTTGTTGATGGAGGGTTTACAACTTGCGTAAATGCTTCGACAAGATTAGCATGATATTGCACTTTGGACTAAATATATTTTACATCAGGTATTATTAATTGCAAAAAAACGACTTCTATTTCTAGAAGTCGTTTACAAATATTTTAAATTTTATTTTATCTCCTTTTGCATTGCATTGCCACTTCCACTACTAGCACCTCTACCACCGCCAGACCTAGCTTTAAATAATTGAAATTTACTTGGCTCTTCAGCAATATTCCAACTTTGGTTTTTTTCATTTATATCTGCTGTTTCACGCATTGGATCTAGTTTTATAGATGCTACTTCTTTTGTTTTCATAAAAGTTTTCACTACTTTATTTTCATTTTTACGCCAAACATTTACACCTATTCTTTCTACTTCTTTTATACCATCTTTGTATGTCCACTCAATAATAATGGGCATTACCAAACCACCTTTGTTACTAAAGGTAAGTTCATACATTGTTTTACCATTTACAATTGCTTGCTTTTGCTCATTAGTAAATGTATCTGCAATAGGTGCAGGAGAGGTAATGGTAAAAGGAGTTTCATCCACTTTTGCTAAACCTCTTGCATAGCTCCAATAAAAATCTCTAGCATTTACATCTGCATCTGTACCAAACACAATTTTTTTATCTTCCCTATTTCTTATTTTAGAAATATCTTCATAACTACTTAGAATTGGTTTAGGCACATTCTGAGTGCTAGTGGAAGCAGTTGTTCTTGTTTGTACTGGCATAGCTTCTGTGCTTAGGTTTGCCCATTTTACTGTGTCCAACGAAATATCTACTGGGTCAGTATTGTAAAACCAACCTCTCCAAAACCAATCTAAATCCTCTGCACTAGCATCTTCCATTGTTCTAAATAAATCAGCAGGCGTAGGGTGTTTAAAAGCCCAACGGCGTGCATATTCTTTAAATGCATAATCAAAATTTTCTCTACCCATTATCGTTTCTCTCAAAATATTTAGTCCTGTACACGGCTTGCTATATGCATTAGGGCCAAACTGAATTATGTTTTCGCTGTTGGTCATTATGGGCTCAAGTTGGTCTTTTGGTAGTTTCATATAATCTACTATTTTATAAGCAGGGCCTCGGCTACTCGGAAATTTATTATCCCATAGTTCTTCTGTTAAGTATTCCACAAAAGTATTTAAGCCTTCATCCATCCAACTCCATTGGCGTTCATCACTATTTATTATCATCGGAAAAAAGTTATGCCCAACCTCATGTATAACTACACCTAGCATTCCATTTTTTATACCTTCACTGTATGTACCATCTTTTTCTGTACGACCATAATTAAAACATATCATAGGATACTCCATACCGTTAGATGCTTCTATGCTTTGTGCAACAGGGTAGGGGTAAGGTATTGTAAATTTTGAATAAGTTTTTATCGTATGTGCCACTGCACGAGTACTTAATTTTTTGTATAAACCATATGCTTCTTTTGCATAAGCACTCATACACATAATTTTTTTACCTTCTACAAAAGCAGGCATAGCATCCCATACAAATTTTCTGCTACTACCCCATGCAAAGTCTCGTACCATATCAGCTTTAAAAATCCATGTTTTCTTTTGGGTAGATTTTGTAAGTTCTCTAGTTTTAGCTTCAGCAAGCGTTACTACTTCCGTAGGTTCTTTTGCATTTTGTGCTATTGCCCATCTTGCATTTTGTGCACTCGAAAGTACAGCTGCATAGTTTTGACATTCCCCAGTTGCCATTACTACATGGTCTGCAGGTACTGTCATTGCTACTTTGTAGTTTCCAAATGTAAGCGTAAACTCACCCGTACCTACAAATTGATGATTTTGCCAGCCTTGGTTGTCGCTGTACACACACAAGCGAGGAAACCATTGTGTAATTGTAAAAATATCATTTTTATCTTCAGGAAAATATTCAAAACCACCACGACCTCCGTATTTTCCTTTTTCGATAATATTGTAATTCCAATCTATTTTAAAAATAAATTGTTGCCCTGGTTTTAATGTCTTTGGCAGCTCTACACGCATCATTGTTTTGTTAATCGTATACTTTAATGAAGCACCAAGTGCATCTGTCACTTTTGTAATGTTATCTCCATATTCTTTATCTAATTTACCAGTAGTAAGCTTCGTTATATCTGCTTCATTAAGATTTTTCTGCATAAAATTGCTACTCTGGTACCCCGAGTTATTTACAGAGCTATGTTCGTTTTCATCTAGCTGTAACCACAGGTAGGTAAGGTTATCAGGAGAATTATTAAAATAAGTAAGGGTTTCTTTTCCTGTCAATTTTCTGTTTGGTTCATCAAGCTCACATACAATATCATAATCACAACGCTGCTGCCAATACTTTGGCCCTGGTGCTCCACTAGCAGTACGATACTCATTTGGCGAAGGCAAAATAGTACCTAGTTGTTCAAAACGATTGCCATGGTTGCTTCCCGGATTATTTTTAATGTCTTGTGCAAAGCTGTTAAAAATTACTGTCGTGCATAAAAGAAAAAGAATAAATTTTTTCATGTAAATATTTGTTTAAAATTTAATTTGGTTTTAAGGTTGGATTAATTTTTTGTAATAATATTTATGTAAATCACTGCTTATTTAAGTATACAAATTCTACTTCTTTTTTTAATCAATGTTGTCACTATAATCAAACGTTTACTTCAAAAAGAAAATACTCAAATAGAAGTATGCTCGTGTTTGAGGATATAATTTTCAGAATAAAATTTATATACAAAATAGTTTTTCATCATCAAATGATTTTGCATCTATTTTAATATTATTATAAAAGATGGTTTAAGTATTTCAACTTTTTCATAATTTACTATTGTGTATAAACGGACTTATACTAAGTCCACTCTTTCATACGAGCCATGCAAAAAACTTCCGCTTTTGGCTCTACAGCCAATGCCGTTTTTTATTTGTTTAAATAATATAATATTTGCTATAACAACTATGAAATGTAATTTACATAAATTATGGTATACGTTCTATTGCAAATTTTACCGCCCATGTAAAAGTTATAGCACTAAAAAAATAAATCCAGTAGACTTGTTTTATTCTTACAAAGTTTATAGCTAAATAACTGCAAATTAAAAACGTAGAAACGATTACAATTTGCCCAACTTCTAACCCAATATTAAAGCCAAACAAACTCCACCCAATTGTTTGGTCTTTTGCTAGCATAAAACGAATGGTATTGGCAAAGCCTAGCCCGTGTATTAGCCCAAAAAATAAAGCTAAAAAATAAGTGATATAAATATTTGTTGTTGAAATGTTTTTTTGAATAATATTGAAAATGGATGTTAATGCAATTGTACATGGAATTAAAAATTCTACCCACTTACTATTTACATGTATTAAATTATACACACTAAGCACAAGCGTAAGTGAATGCCCAATGGTAAATGCAGTTACTAACACTAGTATTCTTTCCCAATCTTTTAATAAATAAGTAGCAGTAAGTGCTATTATAAAAAGTTGATGGTCTAAAGAATTGATGCTAATAATATGTTGCCAACCTTCTTTAAAATAAAATGCTAAGTCGTTCATAAAGAAATATTGCTGTATTTTCGTTTATTGACAAATATAAAATAATGCTGCTAAATTATAACTGTCGGTAAAACATATAAAGCAGCGTATAATTGTGGCAGGTCAATATCAACAATGCTGTAATTTTTAATTAATCCTAATTGCAATAATTTTCATTAAAATAATAAATAAAATAATGTACTCATTTATATTAAAATGTTTTTTATTATCTAGCCTTTGTTTTATGGCAAAGCCAAATAAAAAATACCATCCACTATTTGTAACTGTTACAGAAATTGAACATAATGCAAAACAAAAAACATTAGAAATAAGTTGCAAAATATTTACAGATGATTTTGAAAAAGCTTTACGTGCTGCATATAAAATAAAAATAGATTTATTAGATCCAAAGCAAAAAATAACTATGAATAATTTAGTAAATGATTACGTAGAAAAGCATTTGAAAATAAGTGTAGATGGAAAAGCAACATTTTTAAAATTTGTTGGCTACGAAAAAATAGAAGAAGGTATTTATAGTTATTTTGAAATAATAAATATACCATCTTTAAAAAAGATAGATATTACAAATGATTTGTTGTACGAATACAAAATAGAACAAATGGGATTAATACATGTAACCGTTGGTGGCAAAAGACAAAGTACCAAGCTAAGTAATCCTGAAAAAAATGTAGTATTAATTTTTTAAATATTAGGCAATTGCAGTCTTTTTCTTTTTGAATAAATTCTAATTAAAAGCACCGTGAACACACAAATAATTAAGTTTACATCTTTATGAATAATTGTATTTTTTAGTAACAAATAAAAACCACCACCTATAGCGCAAGCAGTAGCATATAACTCACCTTTTTTAAAAAGATTGGGTACATCATTACAAAATATATCGGCTATTAGTCCACCAAATGTAGCAGATATAACGCCCATAATAAGTGCATAAGCATCGTTAACACCATTGCGCAGCGATACTTCAATGCCAGCAGCAGTAAATAAACCAATACCTAAAGCATCTGTAAAAAAAATTGTTTTACTAAATTTATTTACCCCTTCTTTTACCACAAAAGTTATAACAGTTCCTGCAAGTACAAGGCCGAGTGCGAAATAATCGTTTACCCAATTTACAGGTTTTATACCAATAAGTAAATCTCTAACAGTGCCGCCACCATAGGCAGTTGCAAATGCCACTACAAGTCCACCAAAAATATCCATTTTAAATTTCCTGGCTTTTAGTGCACCCATTAGCGCAAATACAAATGTGCCCATATATGTTATAATGTTTAACAATGTCATGCTGCGAAGTTATTGAAGTATATGAATTTTAAATTTTAGTTAAGTTTGCCAGTTTTCATTTTATTTTTTTACAAAAGGTTGGAAACCCTTTATTAAAAGTGTTACCTTCGGAACCATAAAATATATATATGAATTTTGAAACGTTACTCTTTAGTATTGAAAACGGTATAGCTATTATTACCATTAATAGACCTGATAAATTAAATGCATTAAACAAAAATGTGTTTACAGATTTAGATGATGCTATGACGGAGGTATTGAATAACGATGAAATAAAATCTGCAATAATAACAGGTGCTGGTGCAAAAGCTTTTGTGGCAGGTGCGGATATTACTGAGTTTGGTGGTTTAGATTTGGCAGAAGCCATGGCACTATCTAAGCGTGGGCAGAATGTATTTTTTAAAATAGAAAATAGTCACAAACCTATAGTGGCAGCCGTTAATGGCTTTGCGCTTGGTGGTGGCTGTGAGCTTGCAATGGCATGCCATTTTAGATTATGCAGCGAAAATGCAAAGTTTGGACAACCAGAAGTAAACCTTGGATTGATACCTGGATATGGGGGCACACAACGCCTTACACAATTAGTAGGTAAAGGTAAGAGCATGGAATTGCAAATGACAGCGCAAATAATAGATGCTGTAGAAGCAGCACGAATTGGATTAGTAAACCACATTACTACTTTGGAAAATTTATTGGATAAAACAAAAGAAATATTGCAAACAATTCAAAGTAAAGCACCCATTGCAGTAAGTAAAATTATAGAGTGTGTAAATGTAGCAGTAGTGAGTGATAGTGCTTATACAAATGGAAAGAGTGGCTACGATAAAGAGATTGAAGCATTTGCACAATGTTTTGTAACAGAAGATATGAAAGAAGGTACAGCTGCATTTTTGGAAAAAAGAAAGCCAGTTTTTATAGGGAAGTAATGTGTAATAATTAACTACAATTTACTACTGATAACATACTAATTTTAAAAAAAGTATTAATTTATTATTTTTAAATCAACCAATCAATAAACCTTCCAACTATCTTACTCCAACAACCTTATTACTTTTACAAAATGTGTTTTCCAATAGCCAGATAATTTTGTTTCAACCACACCAGTATTTTTGCCAGAGGTAGAGCTTATAAAAGTAAGTTCATTACCAGTACCTGTTACAATACCAATATGTCCTACAATGCCCGTAGAATTATCAGAACCTGTAAATAAAATCAAATCACCAGCTATTGCCTCACTAAGTTTTATTGTACTGCCTTCATTTGTAAAATCTTTAGAAACTCTTGGCGTTTTTACATCAAAATGTGCAAATACAACCATTATAAAACCTGAACAGTCTAACCCATTTGCTGGGGTTGAAGAACCATATTTATAAGCTGTACCTATAAAAGATTTTGCATAGGCAATAAAATCTTTTCTATTTATTTTTAATGGTTTTACAAATATTTTGCTTTTAGTACTATTTGTTACGGGTGTATAAGTGGTTGGTTTTTTAGTTTGTATTGGTTCTTCATATTTTGTTATTTTCTTAGAAGAACTGCACGAATAAAAAAATATTGTAATTGCAAGTAATGCGTATAAAAGTTTTGTCATTTATGCTATTTTTTACAAAGTAAAATAAGAACGTACGTTTTAAAAAACTTTTTTAAGATATTGTTAACAACAAAAAATAAAAAAGGTTTGCCAAATATTTATTGCCAACCTTTTTTAAATCAATTTATTTATCTACCGCCTGGTTCACAATTTTTCTTTAAAAAATTTGTATACAAAGTAGACAAATGTAAAAATGTACCAGCTCCCTCGCTTATGCTATGTGTACGATTTGGATATGCCATAAATTCAAATTGCTTGTTGTACTTTATCAATTCGTTTAACAACATTTCTGCATTATCGTAATGCACATTATCATCACCTGTGCCATGTATATACAATAGTTTTCCTTGTAAGCCTTTTACATTATTTATTGGTGAGCCTTTTACAAAATCCTCTCTGTTTTCTTGTGGCAACCCCATGTATCTTTCTTGGTAAATATTATCGTAGTTTAATTGATTAGCTACAGCAGCTATAGCAATACCAGTTTTAAAAATATCTGGATAGTTAAACATTAAATTAAGTGTGCTAGAACCGCCACCACTCCAGCCCCAAACTGCCACACGGTCTTTGTCCATATATTTTCTTTCAAGTATTTTTTTTGCGCCTTGCGCCATATCTTTTATGTTAATGTTTCCTATGCTTCTATAAATAGCTTTGCGCCATTTAGCACCCTTAAGTGATGGCGTACCCCTATTATCTAAAGCCACTTGTACATAACCATCAGCAGCAATATTACCTTTATATAAAAAGTTATTATGCGCTCCATAACTATTACCTACGGTAGCAGCTGCTGGCTCTCCATACACATAAAATACTACAGGATATTTTTTTGTAGCATCAAAGTTTTTTGGCTTATTTATCCATGCATCTAGCACAATATTATCTTCTGTAGTTATTTGTAAATATTCAATATTTTTTGTACTGTCTATCTTAATATTTTTATCAAGCAGTTTAGTAATATCAGTTGATTTATTATCTGGTAATGTTATCCATTCACTCACATAAAATGTGTTATAATTACTAAATTTGTGTTCTGCTATTTTGCCATTAGGAGAAATATTGTACTCATGTGTGCCTTTTAATGTAGCACCTGTTACAAAATTTGCTTTGGTATTTTTTCCATTTATTGCTACGCTGTATAAATATAATTCTGTAGCATTATTAGGAGATGCAGTAAAATAAATTAAATTATTTATTTCATCTATCGCTTTTATTTCGCCAATATCATAATCACCCACCGTTAGCAATGTGGTAGTTTTACCATCTTTACTTATTTTATAAATATGCCTCCAGCCATCTTTTTCGCTTATCCAAATAAAATCTTTTTTACCATTTATCCATGCCCAACCAAGTGGTTTATCGGTATTCATATCCACCCACGCATCATCATGCTCTTGCCAAAAAATACTGGCAATAGTAGTACTAGGTTTGCAATAAATTAATTTACTATTTTGCTGTTTTCTATCTAGCTGTTGCAAAATTATTTCATCATTGCCGCTCCACTCTAGTCTAGTAATATAATTTTGTTGAGGGTTGCCTTCAATATTCATTTTACGTGGTTGCCCTCCTGTAATGCTTGCTACATATATGTTTGCAGGGGATGGTGCTTCTCCCACTTTTGGATACTCTACAGGTATTATTTTACTATAAACAGAATCTGTATTGTTTATCATAAAGTAATCTCTAATTTTTGTAGCATCTATTTTCCAAAAAGCAATTTGCTTGCTATCTGGGCTCCATCTAAATCCATCCCTACAGCCAAACTCTTCTTCGTACACCCAATCAAAAGTGCCATTTATCATCTTGCGTGTACCATCTTCTGTTATTTTTTTTATAATACCAGTTGCTACTTCTTCAGTGTAAATATTATTATCACTTACATAAGCTACATATTTACTATCTGGTGAAAATTTTGCAAACTTTAATGATTGTGCTGGCAAACTTTTACCAACTTGCGTAAGTGCATTTGTTTTTATGTTCATTACCCAATAATCTCCACGGGTTTTGTAGCGCCATACTTTCGCAGTATTTACAAAAAGTAAAATACTATTTTTATTGGTACTATATTCAAAAGATTGCACTTTTAAAGCTTTACTATCACCTTTAGGTATCAGTTGCTCTTTTTTTACTACTATTATTTCTTCATTTGTTTTTGGAAATAATTTTACAATACCACCAGTTTTGAATTCGTAATACCCAAGCCCGTCCTCCGTCCATACAGTATTTTGGGCATAACCAACATTTAATGCCAGCAAAAAAATAATAACATTACCTAAAATTTTATTCCGCATATTTTATAATTTTAATAAATAAAAATAGGTATTCAGTTTTGTAAATGCAAAAGTTTTGGATAAAAGGAGGGTATAATTTTTTGATTTTCGATTTCAGTTTTTTTTTATTCATAGTTTCTAAAATAAATTAGTTTGCTTGTTGCATTATTAATTAGTTCTCCAAGCTAGTGTAATACATTTTATATTTTTATTTTGTAAGGCCTCTTTGCTAATTTAGTTACATAGTTTTTTATTTTTTCTAAAATCATTTTCCTTCTATGTAAACTATTTGTATTCCTAAAATAAAAAATATAATTTCTATTCATTTTAAAATGGATAAGTAAAATATTAAATTTACAGTGCCATACTAAATAAGTTGCCAATCTTTTTGGTTATAGTTTTAAATTTAAACTGTTTAAATAACGTTGGTAACCATTGCAACAATTATAAACTCTTTCAATATAAAAACATAAGATTGATAGCCAATTTATGTAATAAATTTGCACAATAAAAAGTAAAAATGGATAAAGAAAAATTAAGAATAGACAAATACCTTTGGAGCATAAGACTTTTTAAAACTCGTAGCCTTGCAGCAGACGCTTGCGAAAAAGGTAAAGTAAAATACAATTCTAGTGCTGTAAAAGCTTCTAAGCAAGTAAATATTGATGAAGAATACGAAGTAAAAACAGAGGCAAAAAAATTGCTAATAAAAGTTACTGCTTTGTTGCACAATCGAGTTCAATATTCGGAAGCCATTAATTTTTATTTAGATATTACCCCAGAAGAGGTGGAAGATAAAACCCTTTATCAAGGTGCTGCGTTTCATACTGGTAAGCGCTTAAGTAAAGTTGGTAGACCAACCAAAAAAGAAAAAAGAGACTTAGATGGGTTTATGGATATTTAGTTTAAAATATTGTATAACAAATAATATAATCTTTTCAAAACCCGAAATGGCTATGCTGTTAGTATTAGAAGTTTATAATTTGATGAGTTTGTACAGAAGGAAATTTACTAACAATATCTGTTCCACCGAAACGAATGCTATGGTATATTAGTCTTTTCTCATTTATTGAAAATGCAAATCTACCACCTAGTCTTACTGGATAGTTTTACTGCAAAATGTGGTTTTAAGAGCTTCTGAAAAAGGACAACAAACTGAGGATATTTAAGTAAATGTAATAAGGTAATCAACGAAGGATTCTCTAGTTAAAAATGCTATGTAAAATTAGCAAAACAAAACCTGCTCAGGCAACGAAGGAGGTTTTAAAGTTTCTTGCTATAAAACTCTATCAATAAATTTAGAATTCTTTAGGTAGAAGACCAAAATACATTTTAGAATTAATTTTTCTTTTACAATTTTAAGAACCATGCCTACATTTAATTACAAGCAATATCCACACTTAACTAAAGTAATAAAATTTTTTCTTTAATGACAACCAATTCATCCTATTTCTTACGAAGCCATTTTTCAGGATCATAATTAATATCTCCATTTCCTTTAGATAAAAGTAAATCAAGTGATCCATTACCCTCAAGGTTTGGTGCTACTTTCCCCAATATTTGTCCTGTATTTACAATTTGCCCTTTTCTAACAGCAACATTTTTTAATAAACTGTATGTTGTAATAAAGCTACCATGTTTTAATGCAATGGCATATTTTCCATCTTCTACCTCATATATCAAAATTACTTCTCCTTCAAAACAAGCTTTTACATTTTCCCCAATTGAAGCAGCAATAATAAGTGCATTATTTGCCATTTTAGTGCCACTTTGTAAAGTAATTGTACCAAAATGATTAATTATAGCAGGGTTATCTACTGGCCAAGGCAAATTGCCTTTATTACTTTCAAAACGCCCATTTAGTATTTTGCTTTCACTACTTAGGGTTACTAGCTCAGGTTCTTTTACTTCCTTCGTTTTTTTCTCTTTTACAACGGCTACTACAGTTTCTTTTATTGGGTCTGGTGTTTTTCCAGCGGCTAATACTGCATCTCTCCGTGCCTTTGCAGCTTTATCTTCTTCTGCTCTTTTTACTTTTGCTTTTCTCTCATTTTCTCTTGCATCGTCAGCACGTTTCTTTGCCTCTGCTAGCGCTGCTAGCCTAATTCTTTCTTTTTCTTCTCTTATAGCTTTTGCTATGGCTGCTTTTACAGCTGCATTTATTTTTGCTACCTGTCGCTGGTTATCTGCTATTCTTGTTTCTATACTTTTTCCCTGCCTTTTTAAATCTTGTACAATTTTCCCTTGTTCATCTTTTTGAGCAGCAAGTTTATCCATTTCATCTTTTTGGGATATAAGTGTTACTTTTTTTATTTCTTTAGATGCTCCTAGATCATCTAACTTATGCTTTCGCAAATTTTGCGTACGAATAATATTTTGCCCTTGCATTTCTCTAAATGCTCTGTAACTTTTTAAATAGGCAATGCGTTTTATAGCATCATTAAAATTATTGGCAGAAAAAATAAAATTTATCAATTCGTAATTTCCTCTGTTTTTGTAAGCATACACCATACTTTTAGCATACTCAAGTTTGAGTGTATCCAACAATCTGTCATATTTATTTACGTCTAGTTGTATACCATAAATATTGTTATCTAATATATTTATATCCTTATCTATAGTTTTTACCACTTTCTCCTGTAACTCAGATTTTCTAGAAAGTATTATAAGCCCACCCAAAGATTTATTTGTTTCTGTTTTATTGCTGTTTAATAAATTTTGAGCTTCTGCAATTTCGCTTTTTAATTGCTGGCGCTGCTTTTCTAGCTGTTCTCTTGTTTGCTGTTGTGCTGTAAGGCTATATAAAGTACAAAAAAATAAAGCAAAAAAGAAAATTAATCTCCTCATAATCTAAATAGTTAGGTTTATAAAATTTCCTGCAAAGGCAGTAATAAATTTCTTAATAGTTATTTAAAACTATCAACTTTTAAAAAAATTAGGGTTAAACCCTTCCAAAATAAAAATAAACAATTAAATAATTAATTTCTTTTATAGCTTTTGGGAACACTCAATGAAACTGATAAATCTTTGTTAAATTCAAATTGTTTAAAGTTCATACGCACATCTAATTTATTTTTTTCTGTTACTACAATTTGTCTGTATGTAGAAAAAGCAATGCCATTGCTGTTATTATAAGAACCATAAGTAAAATCTGCCGTTCTGTTTTCATTAATATCTTTATCATCAAGCTTGCAATGCTCAAGCAAATTATCTGGCGTGCTTATAGTAATTAAATTTTTAAAATTTTCTGTAAGTGTAGCTACTAATAAATAATTATTGTATTTTTTTATAGCTAAACTATTTTCGTTTATAAAAATTGGGTTTCCTATAATTAAGTCTTGTATGGTATTTAGCGTAAATGGTATTTTAGTAATCTCTTGCAAATAAGAATAGCTTCTGTATTTTACTTCATGTTTTATTTTATCTATTAGAGTAATGCTATCTTTAAACAAGTACACTCTAAGTACTTCGTAATTAAAAATAGTAGATGTAATAGAAATCCATACTAAACTATCTTTTATCATTTTTATATTGGCTACGGCATCTGGTTGTACGCCTTTGCTTGTTTCAATATCTAATCTCACTTTTGCAGAAAAATTATTAAAATTTATTTTACTCTTATGTAAAATATCTTTTGTATTGTTTAGTTGAAGTACTGAATCAGAAACACTATTAATGCGCACCATTTTTGTAGTATCCCTTGGGGAAATAGCTTTGGTAATTATTTTACCACTTCTGCATTGCACAAATATAATAGTGGTAAAAGCTACATATAAAAACAACATCAATTTCATATAAATAATTTATCTACCTGTATGACCAAACCCTCCAGCTGCTCTTGCAGTTTCTGTTAAAGCACTTACCAAAATCAATGAAGCAATTTCTACTTTGGCAACAACTAACTGTGCTATTCTATCTCCATTTTTTATTAATTGCAGTTCGCTACTTAAGTTTATTAATAATACTTTTATTTCACCTCTATAATCACTATCTATGGTGCCAGGTGAGTTTAAGCAAGTAAGTCCATTTTTTAGTGCTAATCCACTTCTTGGTCGTACTTGTATTTCATAACCTGCAGGTATTTCTACAAAAATACCAGTAGGTATTAATTGCCTTTGCATCGGCAAAAGTGTAATAGTTTCTGTTATACAAGCCCGTATATCCATGCCAGCTGCACCTTGTGTAGCATAATTAGGTAGCTCATTTATAGACGTATTTACAATTTTAATTTGTACACTCATTTTTTAAAAATTATTTCTTTGCAATAATACCGTAGCATTGGCAAATAATCCTTCTTCTCTGCCTGCAAAACCCATCGTTTCGGTAGTAGTCGCTTTTATAGAAACATCTGAGATTTCTATTTCTAATATATTAGCAATCACTTCTTGCATTGCAGGTGCATAAGGCATTACTTTTGGTTTTTCAAGGCATATTGTACTATCAATATTTATAATTTTGTAACCATTTGTTTTTATTAATGAGTAAGTTTCTGATAGTAAAATTTTACTATCAATATTTTTAAAACTATCGTCACTATCTGGAAAATGTTTACCTATATCACCTAAGCACAATGCACCAAGCATCGCATCGCATATAGCATGTAACAATACATCCGCATCACTGTGCCCTAGTGCACCCTTGTAATGAGGTATTTTTACTCCACCTATCCATAAACCTCTGCCTTCTACCATTTGGTGAAAATCTATACCAGTTCCTATTCTAAAAGACATATTTTATTTTTAGGCAAAGATGCAGAAATCATTTTGTAAAAAAAAAGCGTTCCGTATTGAGGAACGCTTTTTTTCAAAATATTTAGTTAAATTATTTTTTATCAATATCAAAAGCTAAACTGAAACGCAATGTATTTGATAATGGATTACGAGTAACACCGCTACCAGAAGGGAAAATGTAAGCAAGGTTGATACCAATTGAACTATATTTAAGACCAGCTCCTACAGTAGCATAATTGCGATCTCCCTTCAACTTGTTTTCCATAAAATAACCAGCACGGAAGGCAAATTGATCTTTGTACCAGTATTCACCTCCAATTGCTACTGAAAATTCTTTCAATTTTTCAGCACCACCACCTGGTGCACTTGTCAAACCTTTTACCCAGCTACTTACTACACCTGTAGAACGGTATTGTGCAGCAGCTACAGCACCTGTATCTGGTGTTGGCACTAATAATTTATTTATATCTAGTGCAAATGATAATTTACTATCTGCATCAAATACCTTAGTGTATGCAGCACCTAAACCTAGGTTTGCAGGTATAAAATCAGCTTGGGTATTATCATCGGTATAAGAAATTTTTCCACCAAGGTTACTTAAAGTAGCACCATAGTTTAAACCTTCACCATTTTCTTTTGCACCATTGTGAAAGAAATGAATATCACCAGCAACTGTACTTCCAGTTTTGTAAGTAACTCCATTAAAAGGACCAGTAGCTAGATTAGAACTAATATAACGTAAACCAATACCTAAACCATTTTTAGCACCTAGTTTTCTAGAGTAACCTGCATCTAAAGCAAACTCACGAGGGCGGTTGCTACCTATAGAGTTACCATTTGCATCAGTAAACTGTATATCACCAAGACTAAAATATCTTAGCCCTAGAGATAGTGCTTGCACATCATCTAGTTTATAATATCCAGCTAAAGAAGCTATGTATACGTCTTTCAAATTTAAATCACTTAACCATGGGGTATAACTTAAACCCACAGAACCTTGCTTTGTTGCGAAAGGTGTTTTACCTAAATTCCAGTAGTTTGAGTATGCATCAGCACTTGTAGCAATGCCAGTTTCACCCATAGCAGTTGCACGAGCATCAGGAGATATACGTAACATTGGAACAGCCGTTGTTACTACATTTATTCTATCCCCTATATTTTGTGCTTTTGCAGTAGTTATTGTACCGCCTATAATCATCATTATGGCAGCTAGTTTTAAAGTTGCTTGTTTCATGCGTTTTTATTGTCTTGGTTAGGTAGACTTACCTCTATAAGCGTTTAATTTTTGTTATGAATATAAAAATCTAGTTTATTGAATACTTTAGTTCTAAATATAATTATTTGTTAAAATTACTATAATTTATAATTCAAATATATATTATAAT
Source organism: Ferruginibacter sp. (assembly GCA_025357775.1). Classification (GTDB taxonomy): domain Bacteria; phylum Bacteroidota; class Bacteroidia; order Chitinophagales; family Chitinophagaceae; genus Ferruginibacter. The sequence continues at coordinate 16,436 of JANXOQ010000498.1, forward strand.
TTTTTTCTAAAACAAATTTTTTCA
>JANXOQ010000513.1 GCA_025357775.1 Ferruginibacter sp.
AAAAAATATATTATGAAAAAAATTTTTGGTCTTTTTTCGATTTTTGCAATTTTAGCTACTGGCTGTACAAAATCTTCTATTAATGAAGACGTAAATAGCGAAGACGCTAGCGCAAGCCCTGTAACACATAGGGGTTGTGCATCTCAAGAGGTATTAGAATCTCAATTAAAAGCAGATCCAACTTTGGCTGGAAGAATGGAAGCCATTGAATCTTTTACTGCAAATTATGTTGCTAACAATGCAGCAGCAAGATTAATAGCAGGAGGCATTATAGAAATACCTGTGGTAGTAAACGTAGTGTATAAAACTGCAGCACAAAATATTTCGGATGCTCAAATAGCAACTCAAATAGCTGTGTTAAATGCTGATTTTGCTGCAACCAATGCTGATGTAGCAAGTATTCCAACTATTTTTCAAGGAGTAAAAGCTGGGAATACAAATATTAGATTTGTGCTTAACCAAACAAGGAGAGTAGCTACTACTAAAACTAGCTTTACGACCAATGATGGTATGAAGAAAGCATCTGGTGGCGGTGTTGCACCTTTGAGCCCTACTACAAAATTAAATTTATGGACTTGTAATTTGAGCAATGGGATTTTAGGTTACGCACAGTTTCCTGGAGGTGCTAGCACAACTGACGGTGTAGTAATATTGTTCAGTGCATTTGGTGTAACTACAGCTGGTGCTCCCTACAATAAAGGGCGAACTGCTACACACGAAGTTGGGCATTGGTTAAACCTTCGTCATATTTGGGGAGATGCTACTTGCGGTAACGACCAAGTGGGTGATACTCCTTTGCATACTGGCGCAAATTATGGTTGCCCAGCTGCTGGTATTAAAAGCTCTTGCACAGGCACACCTGTAATGATGACAATGAACTACATGGATTATACAGATGACCTTTGTATGTATATGTTTAGTGCTGGGCAAAAAACACGCATGAACGCAACATTTGCTATCGGTGGGCCAAGGAATTCTTTTGCACAACCGTAATATTGAAATACACTTTTATCAAAAGCGGAGAGTTTTACTTTCCGCTTTTTTTATTGCTAAAAATACGCAGTTCGTCGTATTGGTACAAATAATTTAATAGAGAGTTTTGCATTATCAACAACCAAAACTTTTTAATTATGAAGAAAATTATTTTTACTTTAATGGCAATTTGTACTGTTATTATTACAAATGCAAACAACATTGCTGTGGCAAATGCTACACTTACTGAGCAAAATGTAGCAGCCCACACTGAAGTAATAACCTTTGATGTAAGTTGGGAAAATAGTTGGCGTACAAATACCAACGAAAATAATTACGATGGCGCTTGGGTGTTTGTAAAATATCGTAAAATGGGCACTACCGATTGGAGACATTGTACCATAAGCACAAGCGGTGCTTCTGCGGCTACAGGTGGCGTATTTACTGTACCTACAGACGGTAAAGGTGCATTTATTTACAAAAGCACAGCTACTGGAGTTAGTAATGTAAACTATGTGGGCAACCAACTTGTGTGGACTTATGGCGTAGATGGTATTTTAGATAATGAAACGGTAGAAATAAGTTTATTTGCTTTAGAAATGGTTTACATACTACAAGGTACGTTTCAGCTAGGAAGTGGTGGAACTGAAACGAATGTTTTTAAAACTGGTGCTACTGCAACACAGTTTAATGCAACTGCTGGCAGTAAAATGATGATAGATTTATCTAAATATGCTAAAGGAATATATTTTGTACAAGTAAAAACTGTCACAATAAATAATACAGAAAGCATAATATTATAATAGGGAGGATTTTATTGTAATGCTAGGGCTGCCTTTGGTGGCCCTACTTTATTTATAAAAACCACTGGTGTGTATTCAAATTATTTACTACTTCTTCTTTGCTATGACTATAAAAAGCAATAATATATTAAAGAATCTACTATTATTTTTTATTAAATCATTGCATAAAACAGGCAACCATTCATGAGTTTTAGCTACCCAAAAATATATTTTATTAAATGCCACATGCGATTTTCTTTGTTAAATTTCTATTTAATAAAATTAAAGTTTTGACTCATAATTTTATATGCAAATAGTAATACTCAATTTACTCAAAACACGGTTAGTAAAACTCGAAATGAGGTGAAGGAATATCAATCTAATTCAAAAATTTTAATTTATCGCATTTTTTGAGTTGAATTGTTTGGTGTATTGTAGTGATTATTAAACCCTTTTTTAATAGCCTCGTTGCTAAAATTTGATATTTCTATTTTTAATTTTGCATATTTATCTAAAGTAATTAATTCCTTATTACTCAAATTAAGGAGCATGGTATTCATATATTCGAATCTATCTCTAAATTGGGTGTTAGCTTTTATAATGGTTGTTGCTTGCTGTAAATTTACGACTGGGTGAGTTTCTTTTTTCAAAGCTGCTTGTGCCAAATAGGCACCCTCATTTTTTAGGTTCGTTTTAATTGAAGTAAGTAAAGCAGTTACATATTTATCTCTTGTAGCTGGGGCAAGTTTTTCAGCAATATTTTTAAATGTAATAAAATCAAAATGAAAATTACCGAAAGCATCCTTACTCGTTAACGTTGCAAGAGTAGAATTTATAGTTTTACCGAGTTCTAATGCTGTTTTATATTCTATTATTGTTTTAGCAACTGTAATTTCTAAATCTGCTTTAAATTTTTTTTGAAGAACTAAAAGTTCATTGGCATTATTTATATTTAATGTGGATAGAAAATTATTGTGATTTTGTATGATATACGAAAAGGGTTCGCCAGGTTTTGACCAATTACCCACAATAGTTTTTGCTTGGTCAGATGCAACTTTATTGGTTGCTGGATTTGCCAGTAGATACTGTTTTGTAATAGATATAATTTCAGCCTCCGATTGATTTATATTAGCTTTAATTAATTGATTAAGCTCTAGGGTAGTTAAATTTAAGGCAGCTGTATTGCTCTCTTTTTTTATTATTGAAGGTACTTCTTTGCTAAATATTTTTTGTACGGTTTTCACTAAAATACCCCAACCCTCCATTAATATTTTCGCTTTATTTGGCATAATTTTTTTACTATATATAAAGAGTGCTACAAATAAAACTTACCATACACAATTCAATTTTTTTAATTTTTTT
>JANXOQ010000518.1 GCA_025357775.1 Ferruginibacter sp.
ACAACAGCTTTTACATGTACGAGCAGGTAAAGGAACAAAGCGACGAGTAATACCAATAACAGCAAAGGTTACAGCAGCATTAGAAGAATATTACTTACAAGAAAGATGCAACAGTACAAGCCAAAAAGTAAAAGATACGGCTGCGTTTATTTTAAATAATATTGGCAACAGAATGAGAGGTGATGGCTTTATAAAATTACTCAAACAAATTACCGAACAAGCAGCATTACAAAAAGAAATTACACTGCATCATTTACGCCATTCTATTGCAACCCATTTATTACAAGGTGGTATGAGTATGGAATATGTGAGGGATTTTTTAGGACATAGTTTTTTAGAGACTACACAGATTTATGCAAAACCAAAAGTTGAACAATTAAAATTATTATGAATATTGAAACCTATTTAAAAATGCATTACTCAACCAGTACAAGCAAAGCCTATAAAAGAGAAATAGACATTTATTTAAGTAATTATCCAACAGCCGAAAAAGCAAATTATAAAGACCTTACAAATTATATTGGATTGCTAAGAAAGCGATACAGCAAGGCTTCTACCATTGGAAGGATTGTAAGTAGTTTAAAAGTTTATTATGATTATTTATGTTTTTGTGGAGTAAGAAATGATAACCCAACCAAAGCAATAAAATTAAGAGATAAGCAAAGCAGGGATATACAATTGCAAGATTTATTTACAACTGAAGAGTTAGAAATTTTATTGAATAGAAAAGAACGTTACACAAATTTAGATTATAGAAATAAAGTATTGAGCAGTTTATTAATTTACCAAGCATTACACCCAGGAGAAATAGAAAATATATTAGTTGAAAATATCGACTTGAATACAGGAAGCATTTATATAAAACCAACTTTTAAAACCAACAGCCGAACATTACAATTAAAACCCAATCAAATTTTATTATTCCATCAGTACATAAATGAAATACGACCAAAGCTTTTAGGTTCTAATCTTCCCCCTTCGGGGGAATTAAAGGGGGCTACTTCAAACTCATTATTGATAGGCATTAGAGGCGGTGCAATGAGTGGGGAAGATATTACCAAGCATATTAAAAGAAGTTTTAAAGAACTCTATCCAAACCGAAAAGTAAATGCCCAAACCATCCGACAAAGTGTAATTACAAACTTATTAAAGCAAGGACATGATTTAAGTTTAGTACAAGCCTTTGCAGGTCATAAAACACCATCAACAACCGAACGTTACAAACAAAGTGAAATAGAAACCTTGCAAGCTGCAGTAAATAAATATCATCCGTTACAGTGAAGAAATACAGCCCACCCACGGCACGGCTTGCAGCTCCAAAGGCGAGCTGCTATGCGGTGTTGCCCTCATTTTTTCTGTCATGGTTTTTGTAACCCACACACATGCAGCACATTTATTTTTTTAAAATGCAAGAAAAAAAATAAAAGAGCTGCAGCCGAACCACGAACAAAAACCCACGCCAAAAAAAGCTGAGGGAAGCTATATTAACATAATACACTTTATAGTCTAAGCCTTGCTCATGTCCGCCAAAAGACAAGGGCGGAACATGCTCACCAGCCTATAAAGTGGCATTATATTAAATAGCCAACACCGCACCAGCAATAAAAAAAATAATCCCACCCCAAGCAGCCATGCTAATTATTTTTTTTATTGCAGCCGTGCCGAAGAACAGCCAGCGCTTCTAACAGCGGTGTGGTAAACCACGATTTATTTTTATGCCTTCTCACTCCGTTCAGTCAAAGGCACCGCCTGCGGCAGCTTTGCAGCTTCGCTATTCTTTTATTTTTTTTGATTGATGCAATGTTGAAGATGTTTTATAAACTCAAACCTTGGGCTTGTAATGCTGTCGCCACCGCCGCAAGTCTCTAATACTTTGAAGTGAATTATGGCGGTGTTGACTTGCGAAAAAAATATAAACGATTGCCCAAAAACATCCGTTCAACTTATGAGTTTACGCAGGGCAATCATTTATATTTTTTTCGCCAATGTTAGCCCTCTACAACTTTGAAGAATGGCTTTATAAATTTTAAACCATCAATATTTTTTACAACAGCTTACACAGGCAAGAGCAGGGACGACATGGGCAGCAGCCATGAGCAGGCGTACATCATGTGAGCATGTGTACACACACATACAGGCGTACACACATACGAGGGTGTATAGGATTTTTTTTTCAACTGAAAAACAATTGAAAAAGAAAAGTTTTTGTTATCTTACAGACTGTTAAAAAGAAAAAGTTCTTTGATTAAAAAGGTTGTGTAAAGCAAAATCAAAACAATTGAAAATACTTGTGCAGGGGCGTACCGTTATGGGTTTAATGGACAAGAGAATAGTGATGAAATTGCAGCAGGGTTAACTACGGCAATGTATTGGGAATATGATAGTAGGATTGGGAGGAGGTGGAATCAAGACCCTGTCTTAAATGTTTGGGCAAGTCCTTATTTATGTTTTGATGGGAATCCGATTCTTATGAGCGACCATAATGGCGATGTTGCAGGAAGTGCAGGTGAAGTAGAAGACCCCAAAAAAGGAGCAAAACAATCGCAACATCTGACAGGTGCTCAAGATGGAATTGCACCAAATGGGAATCTAATATTAATGGGTAAGAAAGGTAAAGGTGTACATATTCAATCGACAAATCTTGGAACAGATAAGAAGGCAGATTTTAGGGTAACGTATTTTTTTATAGAAGGCGAAAACGGCGGTTGGTCTTGGAATAATGAGAAAAGAGCGTTCACCAGAGGTGGCGAAGAATTTAGCAATGGATTACCTACAGCTATATTTAATGCAGTTGGAATGGGTACGGGAACTAATCTTTCTGAAGCAGCAACAAATATAATAAATGGAGAGCCTTTTAAAGATACACGACAAGCATATTCTCAATACAAACAAAATGGCGGCGGCGGTGCAGTGCCAGGATTTATTTATAATGGAGTTACTACTTCTTTAGGGAATTGGGCAGATGATATACAAGCAGGTGGTAATCGAGGTAGAGATGCGTGGATTGGGCTGTGGCAATTTTCTTCTGCGGCAGCCAAAAATTCAGTTTTTTACGGCTCTCCATTGATGTCTAAAAAGCTACCCACTCAAATCCATCATTTTGCAACCAATAAAAATAAATTGTTCACACCTCAAATGGCTAATATAGCAAAGCAATTTGGTTTAGACCTTGATGGAGCTTGGAATAAAGCAGCACTACCACATTTAGGTCGTCATCCAAATGCCTATCATATATTTGTTTTAAAAGGTATGCAAGAGGCAGCAGCAGGAGCAGGAGGTAGTCAAAAACAATTTTTGAATCTCTTTAATCAATATGTCAAACAACCTGTGATACAAAACCCAGGTCTTTTACGCAAATCAGGTTGGTAATATGAATAATTATTTTCTTTTAAGTGGTAATAATACGACAATGTTAGCAAGTGCATTTGCTCCTGAAGGAACAAAGTTGGCTCATGAATTAATACAAGACTTAGATAATTTTAATGAGTTGCCTTTTGATTTAGAATTGTATCTATTGTCCGATAGACAAGAAGGGTTAATAAAAAGTAAAGAGTTAAGTAGCTTGAAAGAAACTTGGTTAGACTATCAACCAAACAGCCTTGCATGGCCTTTAATGTCAGAGAAGATGAAATTAATTATCATAAATCATTTAACGGGGAGTGAAACTATTGATTGGATTGCAGCTAAGGTTATTGGAAATGGCGAAGCCAGAAAATATTACATACCCAGATTTCAAAAAAAATTAGATGTTTTAGATATACAAAAAACGATGTTTGTACAAAATACTGATAAGATAATTAGACCTTGTTTTTCATTATCAAAGATTGAAAATTATAATGTATTTCACTTACCATCATCTTATAATCTGTGGAAAATAACACCAAGTATTTATATTAGCGAAGCACTTAAGAAGGCAATGCAAAAAGAAAAATTAACAGGGGTTGATTTTGAAAAAACGATGGTATCCTGATAATAAAAAAGTAAAGCCGTTACATTTTACAAAATTGTATCGGTTTTTTTATGCCTTACAGAGCAGCAACATTTTTAGCGAAGAAATCTTTAAATTTTTTATTGGTAAGCATTTTATCAATGAGTTTAAAAATGGTTTGTTTGTCTTCATCTTCTAGTTGTTGTATGAGCCTCATTTGCTCAACGGCTGTTTTATCTTCAATAACGACTTCTTTTGGCATCTTACCATCGTAGTTAATTATTTGGTCGGTACTCATGTTAAAGAGCTGTGCCATTTTTTGTAATTCATCTACAGTTAAAGCCCTTCCACCTTTTTCAATTTTGCTGTAAGCGGATTTATCTACGTTGATGTGGTTAGCCACTTCAATTTGTTTTAGGTTTTGCTCTTCCCTAATGTTTTTGATGTTATCGTGTAAACTCATGCTGTAAAAGTAGTGATAAAAGCCATATTTGTGAATATGTGTGGAATATCGTAACAAATAAGTTGCTATAAAACAAACTTTATTTTATATTTGTGGTTGTGAAATTAACCACAAAATATTTTTAATGGAAATTATAGACATCAAAAAACGGCTAACACTTGCAATGGTATTGAGTTATTACGGATTAAAACCCGATAAAAATCTACGGCTACATTGCCCTTTTCATAATGATAAAATTCCCAGCCTACAGGTGTATTACAAAACCCATACAGCGTATTGTTTTAGCAGCAATTGTAAAACCCACGGCAAGAGTATTGATGTAATAGATTTTATACTGCACAAAGAAAACTGTACAAAAGCAGAAGCAATAAATAAAGCCATTGAAATATCAAGCAGCAACAACAGTACATCAACAACAAACCAAACAAGAGCAAATCCAATAATAAAACCAACGATAAGTAGAGAGCAGTTTTTACAAAATATGTTTACGTATTTTAAAAATGCAGTACACAATAGTAAGCCAGCACAGGAATATATAAAGCAAAGAAACTTAGACAGCAGTAAAATTGAAATAGGTTATAATACAGGGCAGTTCCACCACGGTACAAGAAAAGATGAAATATTAATACAGCAATGTTTGGAGTATGGTTTATTATCTAACAATGATAGATTAGCAAGGACAGGCGAAGCCAGTTATAAACCGTTTGCAAAATTGTGTATTGTTTTTGGGTTAAGAAATAAAGCCAATCAATTAACAGGATTATATTTTAGAAGCACGGTAAACAACGAGGCTGCAAAGCATTTTTATTTAAAAGAAAGTACAGGGCTTTATCCAAATTATCCAACAGCAACAACACAAAAATTAATTATTACAGAAAGTATCATTGATGCCGCCAGCTTGTTGCAGATAAAAGCCATAGCAGCCGATTACAGTGTATTGGCAGCGTATGGAACAAACAGGCTTAACGATGAAATGAAAGCCGCAATAGTAGCGCTGCAAGCACTACAAGAAATCATTTTTGCTTTTGATAATGACGAGGCAGGTTATAAAGCGACATTAAAATATACAGAAGAATTAAAAGTATTATTACCAAATATCAACCTATCAAAAATTACATTACCTAACAAAGATGTAAACGAAACATTGCAAGCCCATGAAGAAAATATTTTTATTGATTTATTGAATGAGCGTACAACAGATTTTTCCATACTGAGCGGAGCCGAAGTATCAGCTGAAAATGAAAACGAACTAGGTGCAACATTATTTATTGATAAAACGATTGAGAAACAAAAGACGATTGAAATAATAAAGCAGCATCCAACCCACGAACTCAATACAACGAACCTCTATAAGCTAAGCTATACAACAGATACAGCTATTTATTACATACAAGGTGGCTTACCAAAGACAACCGACAATTTAAAAATAATGTTGGTAATAGAGAATATACAAACAGACTTTAAGGCAAGAAATAAAATTGATTTATACGAGGATAAGCAAGTAGAAAGGTTGTGCAAAGAAGTAGCAGAAAAATTACAACTAAGAAAAGATTTATTAGAAGCAGATTTATACAGGCTCACCGACTTATTAGAAAACCATATACAAATAGGATTACAGCAAAATAATGAAGAAGGCAAACCATTACAAGTACTCACTGTAAAAGAAAGACAGGAATATGAAAGCTTTGCAAAGAAACCAAAACTACTAAAACGATTGAATGAACTATTAGGACAGACGGGCATTGTAGGCGAAAACGGCAACCGAGTATTTTTATTTTTGATTGCATTAAGCCACAAGATGCCCGAAACTTTACATGCACTCATACAAGGCAGTAGCGGCAGTGGAAAGACCAGGTTATTAAAACAAGTAAGCGATTGTATGCCCAAAGAAAATGTAACGAAGCTTACAAGATTATCAGATAAAGTATTGTACAACTTTCCAGAAAATTATTTTATAAATCGGTTGTTGTGTTTAGAAGATATAGACGGATTGAGTGAAGAAGCAGAGTTTGCATTTAGAGAGTTACAAAGCAATGGAGAATTAAATAGTGCTACCAGTATAAAATTAGATAACGGACAAATTACCAGCGGACAAAAAACGGTGAAAGGCCCTATTGCAAGCCTAGCCTGCACCACACACGGAGAAATTTATGAGGATAATATGAGCCGTGTATTTTTAATAGCGGTAGATGAAAGTATGGAGCAAACAAAAAGAATAATTGAGTATCAAAATAAAAAAGCAGCAGGGTTAATAGATTATAAAAAGGAACAAGAAATAAAAAACTTTATTCAAAAATTTATTAGCATCATACAAGCCAAAGAAGTAGTAAATCCATTTGCACAAAAAATACAACTGCCAGAAGAAGCCCAAAAAATAAGAAGATTAAATGACCTGTTCCAAAGCTTTGTAAAGATGATAACGATTTTAAATCAGTATCAACGAAAGCAAGATGAAAGAAAAAGATTGATAACTGAGATTGAAGATATAGAAACAGCAGTAGCAGTAATGTTTGAAAGTATTGTATTAAAAGTAGATGAATTAGATGGCAGTTTAAGGCAATTTTATGAGCAATTAAAAAGCTACCTACAGAAACAATATAATGGTTCACACAAGACAGCAGAATTTACTTTACGAGAAATAAGGCAAGCCTTAAAAGGTAGCAAGACACAAGTTTTTAGATATGCCAACGACCTTACTAATTTAGAATATATTAAACAATGTGGCGGTTACAGCAACAGAGGTTTTACATACAAAATAATGTATTGGGATAACTACGAAAGCATGAGAGAAAAAATAAAACAAAACTTGGATAATCAAATAAAAATCTTAAAAAGTCCTTCTCTTTTGGAGAAGGATTTAGGATGAGGTTTGGAACACTACGGAACACCACAGGAACGCCACAACCATTGTAAATACTGCAAAAAAAGCTTGTTGTTCCATAATCCAAAAAGTTGTGCAAGCCTACTTTAAAAATACCATTACGAACAATGCAATATGATTACAGAAATAATAAATCAATTTAAAAATTATTTGCAAAATGTAGGTTACAGCGATACCATTATAAAAATGTTGCCAGTATTGGTAAAGGAATTTATACAGCATCAAAATATTGCTGATATTAGTTTTATAGAACAGGAAAAAGTAAAATTATTTTTAGAGTATTTACAAACAAGACCATTAAAAAAAAGAAGCGGAGCATTAAGTGAATCCATGATAAGCCAGTATGTGTATGCGTTAAAAACTTTTTTTAGTTGGGCAGAAGTAACGGAGCAAATAGATTACAATCCAATTAGTGGTATGAAGTTTAAACGACCCAAGCAAAATGTAAGAGAACCATTAAGCCTTGAAGAAATTACCCAATTATTTACTGCAACAGAAAATTTAAAACAACAAACTATTTTACATCTTTTTTATAGTTGTGGATTACGAAGAAGCGAGGGCGAGGCACTAAACATAAGCGACATACATTTTAAACAACAGCTTTTACATGTACGAGCAGGTAAAGGAACAAAGCGACGAGTAATACCAATAACAGCAAAGGTTACAGCAGCATTAGAAGAATATTACTTACAAGAAAGATGCAACAGTACAAGCCAAAAAGTAAAAGATACGGC
>JANXOQ010000422.1 GCA_025357775.1 Ferruginibacter sp.
AAATTAATTGCAGGAGATTTTCAGCTGCTGCGCCCGAATAGTTATTTTATGAATTACAACAAAATATATACAATACAATTTAACACCAATAAAGAAGCCGAGATTGCTAAAATAGAAAAGCAATTTAACCTAAAACTAAAAGATGAGGAAATAAAAGCAGCTAAAAATACATTAAATCTTCAAAAATGGATATTTTTTGGACTGTTCCTTGGGTTGGTAGTATCAGCCATATTATTTTACCTCAGCAGTAGCAAAAAAAAGCTACAGCGGCAAATAGAAAAAAATAATATAGAGCAGCAGCTATTGCGCTCACAAATGGATCCTCATTTTATTTTTAATGCCCTTAGCTCTATGCAAACTCTTATTGTAAAAGGGGATAATATTTTAGCATCAACTTATCTATCAAAATTTGCAAAGTTGCTGCGCTTAATGCTAGAAAACTCCACTGAACCTCTTGTGCCTCTATCTGCGGAATTAGAAGCCTTAGAGCATTATATACAACTACAGCAAATGCGCTATGGCCACTCATTTTTTTATAATCTACAAATAGTTGATGGTATTGGTAACTACCTAATAGCGCCTATGTTGCTACAACCTTTTGTAGAAAATGCTATAGAACATGGTTTACATTTATGTGATGAAGGGGGCATGCTAAGCATAAACATCTCTAAAGATACTATTGCTAGTAACTCACTGCTTTGTAGTATTGCTGATAATGGTGTAGGTATTGGTCAAAACAGTGAAAACGTAATTCAGAAAAAATCATTATCCACAGGTATTGTTATGAAACGATTGAAACTATTATCCAAACAACTGCATTCCAAAGCATCCATAACAGTACAGCAAAATAACGGTACAGAGATTTTACTATTGATACCATTTCAAAATAATATGTAGTTTAAAAAAATGATAAAAACAATAGTAGTAGACGATGAAAATCTTGTAAGACAAGGAATTATATATTTACTAAAAAAATACTATTATATAGAGCTTGTAGCTGAAGCTGCTTCAGTAAAAGAGGCTGCTGCACTAATAAATAAACACAAGCCCGATTTGGTATTGTTAGATATACAATTGAAAGATGGTACTGGGTTTGACTTATTAAAAAAATTAAATCATATACCCCAAATAATATTTGTAACTGCTTTTAATACCTACGCCATACAAGCAATAAAAGTGGGAGCTTTAGATTATATTTTAAAACCATTAGATGAACGAGAGCTGGCTATAGCTATAAAAAAATTACAAGAAAGTAAAGAAAACCAAGCTCCAGAGCAATTTTTGGAAGCAGCTAAATATTATACTGGTAAGAAAGAAAAAATGGTACTGCGCAATGCGGAAGGTATACATATGGTAAGGTTTGAAGATATAATGTACTGCGTGGGTGATGGTGGTTATACTTATTTTAAATTGAAAGAAGATAAAACTATTGTTGTTTCAAAATCGATTGGCGAATATGAAAATATACTGAAAGACCATTTTATTATGCGCTGCCACCAAAGTTATTTGGTAAATACCAATGAGGTAATAAAAATGACCAAACAAAATAATTTGCTCCTTCATAATGGTGCATCCATTCCAGTATCTGTGCGAAGAAAAGAAGCTGTGTTAGCAGCTTTATTGTAGTATTTTCTGTATCTACATTTCCCCCTATTTTTACGAATATCAATTAAATGACTACGAATATGGGTTTCTTTTGAAAGCCTGATGTTGTAGTAATAATTTTGTATATCATTAAATAAATCAATTCGCTTGTATAATCAGTGCAAAGTATTGATTTAGTAGACAGCTTAAAATCCACCATCCTCCTGAAAATCTGTTAATTAATTTATTAATCAAAAAATTTTCATGAAACAAATCAAAAATTATTCAAAACTTTTTTTACTGCTCTTTACCATTTTATTTTTTGGTAATGCTAAAGGGCAGGTAAATGGCTTCGCCATTTCAGATGCTGACCCAATTGCGCATAACTTAGGCATCCCATTTAGCATTGGTGTACAGTTTAACTGGGCACTTACAAGCACCACAAGCGCAACTGCTACCATTGCCTATAATAATACATTAGTAGCTTACGATGCAGCTGGCACAAACGGTGGTTTGCCTGCTTGTGTAAGTGGTATTACTAACAATGGTAGCATTATTACAATAAACTTAAATAACCTTGCTAATTGCCAAAATATTGGCTCTTTGGCATTTAATGTAAAGTTTAAGTTTTTATGCCCAGATAGTTGTGCAGGAGTTTTGAAGCCAACAACTTTTATAGGCAGACTTACAGATAACCTCGGTACTGTACAAAATTCTAACGCTACTGCCAATGGTATTTTAGATAACACAGTGCAGCTATCCCACTCTTTTTATAGCTATAATGTACTTACATCAGAGGTAACTTATTTGGCTTATTTTATTAACTCTGGTTGTTTTAAAATAAAAAACCCAGTTTTTAATATTTCATTACCAGCTGGCTCGGGTACGATTTCTTCTGTAATTTCAACCGCATCATCAAATAATTTTATCAATATTACTCATAGTTTTACAGCAACAAGCATTACACCCAACACTTCTGCTTATGAAGTGTCTTCTTTTGATTTGTTTTACTACACAGTAAAATTACCATGTAACAGACCAGCAGGCCCGTTACCACCATGCAGTATTTCGCTGAATGGCACAAACTGCGGTATTGTAAATAGTGTTATTAAAGGTCCTGTAACTATTATTTACGGATTCCCTTACAATACTATAGCATTTAGCCCAACTACTAATCCATCAGTTTCTGTTATTCCATCAGAATCAAATGCTACCTATTTTGAATATGAAGTTCTCAACAGCGGTAATACACCTCTAAATTTAAGAGTAAGAAATGTTTTACCAAACATACATTTAACATCCGTAACTACATTTACTACTGGTAACACTCAAACTGGTTTAATTGACAGCATACAGTACTTTGATTGCGCATCTGTACCTACTGCATCTTTTTCTTTACCTGATGCAGGAACAAATACCAATGTGCCTACTAATACCAAAAGTTATGTGCATTCAATTTATAACTTACTTCCTAGTTTTGGCGTAAGACTGAGAGCTAATTATGATGCAAATTCATCTTGTAATGGTGCAGGATTTCCTCCATCTTCAGCTTACGCAGATAGTATTTTTGTGAGTTATAACTGCGTGGCGCCACCAGTTGCTTGTATATCTTGTGTAACAGATACTTCGATCCAGGGACCGAGAGATGGACCCCCTTTTACTGGTCCGCCACTAGTTTTAATGTACAACCCATTACCTATAATATCTTGCTTACCTGCCCCAAATATTGAAGGAGCAAAAAAAGTAGGAGATACCCTTAGTTTTTGTTATCAGTTTAAAAATATTGGTGCTGCACCCCTTAACGCTGGAGTAGGCGTGTACGGTATACAGCTGCCAATAGGTGTTGTAGCTTTGCCCGCATCTGCTACATATACCGGGTTTACAACAAACCCGACAGTTGTTGCTGCTAGCAATATAAGTTTTAGTCTACCAACAATACCTGTAGGTCAAAATAATATTTACGGTATTTGTTTTAAAGCAGTAGTACAATCTGGTGCGGTTGGAGGAACTTATACACTTAACCCAACTATAACCGGCACAAGCCAGTTTCCCAACTTGATTACTTGTAGATCTACATTTAGCATTGGTAGTTTTGCAGCTTTAGGAGTTTCAAAAAAAGTGAAAGGTAGCTTAAATAGCAGCTTTGCTATTAGCGGAGAAGGAGCTCCAAACACGCTCGTTAATTATGAAATTACCTTAAGTAACCCTGGTACTGTACCTGTAAGAAAAATTGTTGTGATAGACAGAGTGCCAGCAATTGGTAATCTGACAATTTTAGGAAACCCAACCTCAGCAGCAATAGCCAATGGTTTTAATATGGAAATGGTTGCATTACCCTCTGTACCAAGCTATACTGCTTCTTACACCTCAACGCAAAATATTTGTACAGGATGGCCTGCTACAGGTACCAACTGCAATGCAGGCGTGTGGGGTACTACTTTGGCAAACAACGGTGTCAAGTTTACCTTTGACAGTACTATCACTATAGCACCAGGAGATAGCCTTGTGTTTACGTTTCAAACAAAAATACCAAGCGGTACAGCAAATAATTTGGTAGACTCAAACAAAGTTGGTTTTATTGCCACACCTATTGGTTTCCCTCAGATAAACCCTGTAGAAAGTAACTCTGCATGGATAAAAGTGGTAGCTCCTGTAAACCCATGCGATAGCAACGTAAGGGCTAATTTTCAACTTGCTGTAACACCTGCAGCTAGTAGCTACAGCATTTTGCCAGTACTTTACAACACATACCCAAGCGCAGGCACTACACACGAGTGGTATATATTAAGCAGCCCTAACCAAATAGGCGGGCCCTACACTCCGGTTTATAGTATTGCTGCTACCTCATTTAGTTTTAATGCTGCACAGTACAACCTTTACTACACCGTAATACACAAAGTAAAAACTAACTGTGGCGAGGCATGTAGCGCAGTAAAACAATACCAAACCTTAGGTAACAAAAAGGCTGAAAACAATCCTATACAAATTTCCGCAGATTGTTGCTTAGCACTACAATATTGGCCAAATGGTGCTGGATCCATACCGCAAGCAATTTCTGCCAATTTTGAAATAGGCACAACTCCATTAGGAGGTGGTCAATATACCATAAACGTATACCCACCTGCTAATACCAGCTATAGCAATAACCCAAGTATAACACATCAGTGGTATGTACTTACTAGTCCAAATGCCACAGGTGGGCCTTACACATTGGCAACACAAGCTACAGGTTATAATTTTTCTTACTCACCAGCTAACGATGCGCTTTACTATTTTGTAATACACAAAGTAAAAAGCCCATGCGGTGAGGTATGCTATGGGCAAAATATTTGTAGAAATTGTAAAAATGTAACTGCATGTACTTTATGTGGGGTTATTGATTGTAGCATAATAGATCAAGTACTTACTCCTACATGCAATAGCGAAGTAGTAAGAATAATTGCTGCAACTAATACCTGTAATTCAATAACTGCTCAATGGCAAGTGCCAAGCCAAAACCCAGCAGTTGTATTTGATGTAGAATATAAATTAAGTACTGCTACCACATGGATAAGTACTACAGCATCTAATACAACCAGCACAAGCATAACAATAAGTGGCTTACTACAAAACACTACTTACGATTTAAGAATAAGGGTAAAATGTACTGCTAACAATGGCAGCTACACCACCCAACAGTTTACTACTGGAATATGTCCTTTAATTATTTGCGAAGGGAGAATATCAGTAGCAATTAATGAAGTAGCTTGCACAACAGCCTTATTAAGTATTATAAGCTTTAACGGTGCTACTTTTAATGTACAATATAAATTAGCTACGGCAAGTACGTTTACAACAGCGGTACCAAACAATACCAATGCTACATCTATAATATTAACAGGGCTATTGTCAGCAACATTATACGATTACAGGGTAACAGCAACTTGCAGAAGCGGTGGCGTAAGTATTTTTGTGGGACAGTTTACTACTTTGCCAGCAAAAGCATGTACAGTTATTGTACTTGAACCTGTACCAACCTGCCAAAGCAAGGCTGATAATGTAAAAAATAATGAGCCAGAAGGTGCAGTAACCATTGTCCCAAGCAGCTTTACAGGTGCAATAAGTACTAGCACAGATGTAGATTACTATAAGTTTCAAGTAACTGCTCAAGAGGTGGGTGCCACAATTAACCTAACTACATTGCCAGCAGACTATAATCTAGAACTGTATGAAGAGTCAGAAGTAAACGGGGGTTTACCAATTGAAACATCACAAGCAGCTGGTACAACCGATGAAGTAATAATTACACCTTTGTTTGCGGGTACTTACTATATAAAAGTATATGGCGTAAAGGGTGCATTTAGTGCCGAAAAATGCTATACACTTAGCCTACGTTTAAGAACAATAAAAATAGGGATAGAACTTCCAGCTTTAACATCAGGTACTTTTAACTCAATTAAAAACAGAATTATTGGTGCTATAAATGAAACAGAGCCAAACGCTAACAACATCATAAAGATATTTCCTAATCCTACTGTTAATAAGCTCACTATAAATGTTCCTAATACTGCTTTACAAAACAGTTTGATTATGTATGACATGATGGGTAGAAATGTATTTAGTAAGATCATTACTAACACAATGACCTTGCTGGATATGGAAAAAATGAATAAAGGACTTTACATTTTAAAAATCATGAATGTAAAGGGTAACATTGTTTATTCAGAAAAAG
>JANXOQ010000461.1 GCA_025357775.1 Ferruginibacter sp.
TGCATGATGGGTGGCATGCTCGAAAGCCGTGTAGCACTTGCGGCCTTTGCACATTTTGCATCCGCCAACCAACAAATTATTTTTTATGATATGGATACTTGCATGCTGGGGCATAAAGTAGACCCAGTAGTAGGAGGAGTTAATTATAGTGGATACAAAGTACAGTTGCCAGATGGCATTGGTATTGACGCTGATGTAGACGAAGCTTTTTTAATAAACTGTGAAAATATTACGGTTTAATAAAAGATATATACAAATCGAAATAATAGGCTTAAGTATTTTACTAGTATAATATGATAAAGCATTTTATTATTACTAATTTGTTTTAATTTTTAGAAAATAAAATTAAAATGGTACATCAAATTCGCCATTTGCAAATACTTTTGTCATTGTTCCTGTCCCAAAATTATCCCTCATTATTCCATAAAAAGTTCCTACTGCCCTTGTTGCAGTTATGCTAGTAAATTTAATTGTAAAAGGGTTTAATGAATTATTACCACCTGTTATTGCCTCGTAATTAAAATCTAAAGGTGTTTTATAAAAAGCATCAACCAAAGCTGTTAACCCATCAGCACTATAAAGTATATTTGGCTGAGGTGCGGCTGTCGGTGTTGTAACACTCAATTCTATATTTTCCAAGCTTGAAGCACTATTTTTTCCTGATACTGTAATATCAAATCCGAAACTAGTAGAAAGAACTGCCTTGGCATTAACATTAAAAGTTGTTAGTCCACCTCCGTCTATATTGACCTTAATAAAACCTGTATTTCCACTAGCTGCCGTATAACTTACACTCACATTATTACACATTGCTGTGCCACCATAGGTTTTATGTACAAAAGTGCCTGATGCAACTGGTAAATTAAGAGTTGGGTTTGCTATTAAATCTACATTTTGTGTAAATACAGTAGTAAAATTCCCTGTTGCTTTGTATGAAACGCCATTTAGTGTATCAGTCGTTATTGTATATGTACCAAGCGTAGCAGGAGAAACACTTATTCTAATTGTACTTGCCGCTGTAAGTGCTGTGTTTGCTTGAAATAATCCTGTTTGCTGGACAGCAGTACCACAGTTAATAGTATAGGTAGAAGGTAGTGGAGGTGGTAAATAACTTACTACTGGCTCACAAGTAGTACTCCCAACTGTAATTTTATAAATAAAATTTCCTTGCAATAGTGGCGTACCAGACGATGCATACAACGTTATAATTGTAGATGCTGGTGTAAGTACTCCAACTCCTCTAAAAGTTATTCCATTGCTGCTAGTAGCAGGTATAGCGGTAACATCATAAGTACCGCCTGTAGTAACTGTTACAGGTATTGTAATGGTATTTGTTAATACTGGTATAAGAGTACCTTGTTGGTAAACTCCAGTAAAACCATAATTACCACAATTTAAAGTATAAGTAGCCGCTCCCCCAACTGTTAAATTAAACGCACAGGTACTTGCAGGTGTAGTAGTATTAACTGTATAAGGTATTGTACCAGCTGTGCTTGGCGTGCCTACTGCATCTAAAATTACTTGCTGGTTAGTACCAATTGTTGTAAACGTACCACTTTTTGTAAATGTAAGCCCGTTAGAAGGGGTGGTACTTGCAGTAATAGTATATGTACCTACTTTTGTTACATTTACATAAATAGTATCTTTATTTAAAGCAGTTAAAGTTGGTATACCAGCGAAAAAATTAAGCGTCTGTGCTGCCCCAGTACATGCATTTGGCGTACCGTTAAGAGTGTATTCAGCAGTGTTACCGGCTCCGTTTGCAGTTACTATATTAGTTAATGAACAAGTACTACCATCAAATGAAACTATAAAATTATCAAAATTCGCTGCCAATGGAGTTCCAATAGCTTTTAATCGAAAAGTATTTAACCCTAATATTGCTACTGAGCTACTGTCGTAAAAGTAATAACCATTGGTATTATTGGTTTTTATTACATAATTACCTATTTGGGTAATGTTTATTTGTACATCAATATAATTTGTGGCATCAAGCGCTATACCCCTTATGTAGCTACCATTTACTGTAAATGGTACACAATTGTTGTTAGCATCTTTTACAAGTGCTCCTTTCGCATTTACAGTATCAAAAAATAACTCTCTTTGGCAAGCTGTAAATAACAACCCTGTAGTAAATAGAATGAAACAATAAAGTAATATTTTTTTCATGATTTTGATTTTGTTAGATTGTAGATTATTTATGCAACATTTTATTTTGTAAAACGTTGTTATTACAAAAATATTTTTCTACGACATTTGCGAAGCATCGTCTGTAAGTGTTTTTGTTTCTATGGTATTAAAATCATTATCACTATTTTGTTTTTTGAAAATTATTTTTTGGAAAACCAGTATTGAAATAACTCCTGTACTTATCGCCATATCTGCTATGTTAAAGATAGGTCTAAAAAATTCAAAATCTTGTTCCCCCCAAATTGGTAGCCATTTTGGAAATGTACCATGTATAACTGGGAAATACAACATATCTACTACATTGCCATGCAAAAAGGAAGCGTATCCAACTTTGCCAAATACTGCTAAGCCACTATAATTTGTATAATCTCCACTTGATGCATCATAAAGCATTCCTTTATCAAATATCATTCCGTACAAACAGCTGTCTATTAAATTTCCTAATGCCCCTGCATATATAAGTGAAGCACAAATAATAAAACCTTTGCTATAGCCTTTTTTTATAATGCTACCAAGATACCAAGTGCCAAACACCACCGCACCCATTCTAAAAATGGTTAGTGCCATTTTACCCCAGTTGCCTCCAAACTTCATACCATACGCCATGCCAGGGTTTTCTACAAAATATAAGTTAAACCAATTACCTGCGATTGCACGTGAAGTATTTAATGGAAAACTCGTTTTTACGTATATTTTTAGTGCTTGGTCTGCAATTATAACCAATGCCACTATTATAACTAAATGTATTTTTTTCATATAAAAGTCTAGCAAATATATTAATTAGATGATAGATATTAGATATAAGGCACAAGATTTTAGATATTACGCTTGAGACTGAGGTGGTTTTAACAATTTGAATTGATATAATCGGAGACATGGAGGTTTTTGATTTAACCAGCTTTTACGCAAAAGATTGGGTAAGGTTTGGCAAGTACTTTTATATTTAGTTGTTTAAGTAAAGTCTAACTCAATCTTGTAAGCTACTCTTCAAAATACACCCGCTTTACCCTCTGAGAAATATTAGTAAGTATTTCATACGAAATTGTATCTGCCCAACCTGCCACATTTATAACAGTAGGTTCTTCGCCAAACACAATTACTTCATCACCTTCTTTCGCATCTATACCAGTAATATCTAGCATGGTCATATCCATACAAATATTTCCTATAACGGGTGCTGGGTTTCCATTTACAAACATTTTGCCTTTGCCATTGCTTAAGCTGCGTGGGTAGCCATCTGCATATCCAATGCGTACAGTGGCGGTACGTGTGTCTTGCAATGCTACTCCTTTGCAGCTGTAACCAATTGTTTCACCTTTTTGCAAATGTTTCATTTGTGAGATAGTAGTTTTTAAAGTAGTAACATGCTGCAATCGATGTTGTATTTGTGGAGTAGCATCTACACCATATAAACCAATACCAAGCCGTATCATATCATATTGCAAAGTCGGATGGCGATAAATGGCAGATGAATTTGCAATGTGTTTTAAGAAAGTATATTCTACTGCTTTTTCAATTTTATTTGCTGCATCTATAAATAATTTATTTTGCTGTTTTGTAAAGGCATCAAAATTTGCAGCATCGCTTGCGGCAAGGTGAGAAAATACAGAAATAATTTTGATATATCGTTGATTTTGTAAAAGCAAACAGAGTTTTTCTATTCCCTCTTTTTCAAAACCTAAACGGTGCATACCTGTATCTATTTTTACATGAACAGGGAAATTTATTATATTTTTTTGTTGCAAAAAATTGATAAAACTTTGTAGGATATTGAAAGAATAAATTTCAGGTTCAATATTGTGTTTTACTATATTTTCAAAACTAGATACTTCGGTGTTCAATACCATTATAGGTAAATCTATTCCTGCATTACGCAACTCCACGCCTTCATCTACATAAGCTACGGCTAAATAATCTACCCCACTATGTTGTAGCAAATTTGCTATTTCAAAACTACCACTACCATAGCTAAAAGCTTTTACCATTGCCATTATTTTGGTAGTTGGTTGTAATAAATTTTTATATACTTTTAAATTATGCCTTAGTGCATTTAAGTTTACTTCTAATCTTGTTTCATGCGTTTTTTGCTCAA
>JANXOQ010000150.1 GCA_025357775.1 Ferruginibacter sp.
GCCATCAAATTTTCTTTATCAAGTGTAGGATTTACCTCCGTTATTTCAAAGCAACATACTTTTCTATTTTGCATAAATTTGCTAATCAAATCTTCGGCTTCACGTTCTTTAAGTCCATTACTTACGGGTGTTCCTGTACCTCTGCTTATTACAGAGTCAAGGCTATCTACGTCAAAGCTTACATATATATCCGTACAATCACTTAAATGGCGTAGTGCTTTTCTGGTTATATTTTCTGCACCAGTTCTTCTTACCTCTGCAGTTGTTATTACTTTCATACCATACTTTTCTATCAGGTATTTTTCTTCTTTTTCATAATCACGAAGGGCTATAAAAACAATATCCTCTGGCAATACTTTTTGTGGTATTTTTCCTATTGTTTTTAATAGATTCCAAATTGCAATGGTTTTATCATCTACCACATGAGCACTATTTTCTTCATTATCTTCTGCAATAGCAGTAGATAATGGCATACCGTGCATATTGCCTGATGGAGTGGTGTAAGGCGTATGTAAATCTGCATGAGCATCTATCCATATTACACCCAATTTACTTTTTGGCTTAGCCATTTTTATACCAGCAATGGTACCCCCTGCATTGCTATGGTCTCCACTTAATACTACAGGAAAAAAATTGGCTTTCATACTTTCACAAACAGCATTGCTAATACGCTCATACATGTTCAATACACCATGTATTCGCTTTGCATAAGGTGATTTTATGGGTTCAAAAAGTAGGTTATTTTCAACTTCTATTTTTTCTGATGGAAAATGAATAAAAAAATTACTCATAAAATCAAGTGCAGCAATTTTAATAGCATCTACACCAAGGCTTGCCCCTCGAGTACCTGCACCAATTTCAGATGGTACTTCTATTAACTTAATATTTTTCATACAAATTTTTGTTGCCAGTTTTTAATTTGGTATCTGGTAATAATATCCACCAGTAATATAATTTTTAAGTTAAATATAAAAATTTTCTAAAACTTGGCGTAGCTGTATTTATAAATTAAATTTTAGGTAATTAATTTTTGATTAAATAAAACTATATAGTTCTGTTTCCGTCAAAGTTTTCCAATTCTTTACTTACGGCATTTAAAAATGTACTACCCAATGCCCCATCAATTATTCTATGGTCATAGCTTAAAGAAATATACATCATGTGGCGAATAGCAATACTATCTCCTTGCGGTGTTTCTATTACCATCGGTCTTTTTTTTATAGCACCTACTGCCATAATAGCTACTTGTGGTTGATTTATAATTGGGGTACCCATTATACTTCCAAATGTACCTACATTGGTAAGTGTAAAAGTGCCACCAGTTGTATCATCTGGCTTTAATTTATTGCTACGTGCGGCGTTGGCTAATCCATTAACTTGTTTGCAAAGCCCCGTAAGATTTAATTGGTCTGCATTTTTGATAACTGGTACTATCAAATTTCCATTAGGCAATGCAGTAGCCATACCAATATTCAAATCTTTTTTTATGATAATTTTATCTCCATCAATGGAGCTACTAAGCATTGGATATTTTTTTAATGATTTTACAATTGCTTCTACAAACAATGGTGTAAAAGTAATTTTCTGTCCTTCTCTTTTTTCAAAATCTCGTTTTACTTTTTCTCTCCATTGTACTAATGTAGTTACATCGCATTCTGCAAAGCTTGTTACATGTGCACTTGTAGCCACACTGTCCGTCATATGTTTAGATATAAGCTTTCGCATTCTATCCATTTCTATTATTTCTACATTACCACTGTATACTGTTGTTGCAATATTTACTGCTGAAGTTACTGCTGGTACGTTGTTTGTTTGCAATACAACCGCCTGCTGGCTTTGTTGTACAGAAGATATTATTACTGGTTTGCTTTCAGCTAAACCCTTGCTAGCTACATATGCTAAAATATCTTTTTTGCTCACCCTACCATCTTGCCCAGTACCTGCTATACTTTCTAGTACCGTCATGCTTATTCCTTCGCTTTGCGCAATATTTAAAACCAACGGGCTATAAAATCGTACAGTATTATTGGTAGTGGGAGTTGCAAAATTTGTAGTAGGTAGGTATGGTATTTCTTCTACTATTTTTGCCTCTTCATATATTAGTGCAGGTGCCACAGGAATTGTACTTACGCTATCAACTGCGCTTGTTCTTATTTTAACAATTGTTGTACCAATAGGCACTACATCGTTTTCTGCAAATAATATAGCTTCTATTATTCCTTCTGCAGTAGATGGTACTTCACTATCCACTTTATCGGTAGCAATATCTAAAATAGTTTCGTCTTGCGCTACTTTATCGCCTACTTTTTTATGCCATTTAAGTATAGTTGCTTCCATTATACTTTCTCCAAGTTTCGGCATTATTAAATCTACTACGCTCATATATTATTTTTAAGATTTTCAATTGCAAATGTAGTAATAAGCAAGTAATATAAAATAACGTATTTTAGCATGACTATAACTTAATTTATAGGACTTTTTATTCATTAAAATTTAATAAAAAAAGATAATACTGGAGCAATAGAATGTGAAAATCTCCTTTTTTTTGAAGCATTTAGGAATTATTTTTGCAGATAATAAAATGAGTTTATAACCTCTGATTAACTGATATATCTAAGTAAACGATACAACAAATGATACGTAAATACGATCGAAGGAAAGCTTTAGGAGTAATCTTTAATTTACTATTTAAAAGTATAATGGAAAATGAACCAGTATGCTAATTATGAATATTTTAAAAATGATACTAAAACGACTCAAATAATAAAAAAAGACGATTAATTTCATATTAAAAGAAAATAATATTTACAATTTTGTAATGTATATATATATATGTAAGTTTTTGATTATTAAAAAATTCACCTTATAC
>JANXOQ010000474.1 GCA_025357775.1 Ferruginibacter sp.
TCAAAGGCATAGTTAGTGAAAACAATAAATAGGAACATCCTTCTAAAAAGGCTACTATTCTAAATTTTCCTAAAGTAGTTTTTGATAGCTCATTTATCATAATTATGTTTTACGTATTTGAATAATTTTAATGATAAATAAACGTATCAAAAATATGATACAAAAATAAAAATACTACGATTCAATACTAAAGTTTATTTCCACAATCATAATCAATAGCAAAAAAACAATTGTTGAAATAAGTGTTAAATTTTCATTTTTTTAAGATTTTTAAAATAAATAAAACTAGTTGGTTTAAAATACAATCAAAAAATTAATTTAAAATAACTTAAATTAAACACCAATAACATGTTGTTTGTTGTATTAAATACTTTAATAAATTATTAACAAAAGCCCCGAAATATTTTCGAGGCTTTTGAATTTTTATCTTAAAAATAAAATTTCTCTAAACTTTGGTAATGTCCAAAAATTATCATCTACCATAAGCTCGAGCTTATCTACATGGTACCGTATCTCATCAAAATATTTACCTTTTACATCCTCACAATATGCAATTGCTTTTTCTCTGCTATGTGTAAGTTCGTTTGCAGCTTTTCTAGCTTGTATCATAGCCTCTGTTTTGTCTGCAATAAAGTTTATATGTTCACTTATTTTTTGTACAATTTGCAATTGGTTTGCATATCCTTCTTTACTTATACCAGCTTCTTTTAATCCATTTATATTTTGCAACAATACATTTTGATATTTGATGGCAGATGGTAATATATGTGTGCTAGCAAGATCGCCCATTACTCGTGCTTCTATTTGTACTTTTTTTACATACTCTTCTAGCATTATTTCGTGTCTTGCTTCAAGTTCTAAATGAGTATAAATATGATTTGATTCAAACAGTTTTTTAGATCTATCTGTTACATAAGCATCCAATGCTTGAGGTGCAGTTTTCACATTTTCCAAACCACGCTTTTCTGCTTCTGCTGCCCACTCTTCGCTGTATCCATCGCCTTCAAACAATATTTTTTTACTTTCTACAATATACTTTCTTATTATTTGCAAAATCGCAACTTCCTTTTTTTCTCCTTTTTCTATTAAGCCATCTACTTCTATTTTAAAGTTTTTAAGGGTTTCGGCCATTACCGTATTTAGCGTTGTCATTGGCACTGCACAATTTGCAGAAGAACCTACAGCTCTAAATTCAAATTTATTTCCTGTAAATGCAAAAGGAGAGGTACGGTTTCTATCTGTATTATCCAACATCAATTCTGGAATAGATTTATGAATATCCAATTTCAAAATAGCTTCGTCTTGCTCATCAAAAGTACCACTCACTCTAGCTTCTATTTGTGCCAATACATCTGTAAGAAATTTTCCTATAAAAATAGAAATAATAGCAGGTGGCGCCTCATTTGCTCCTAGGCGATGGTCGTTACCCGCCGTAGCAATAGATGCACGTATAAGGCTTGCATAATCATGAACTGCTTTAATTGTGTTCACAAAAAATGTGAGAAACATTAAATTTGTTTTCGGTGTTTTACCAGGTGCTAATAAATTTACGCCAGTATCTGTGCTCATGCTCCAGTTGTTGTGTTTGCCACTACCATTTATTCCTGCAAATGGTTTTTCGTGCAGCAATACCATTAAGTTGTGGCGTTTTGCTACTCGTAGCATAATATCCATTAATAATGTATTATGGTCTACCGCAAGGTTAGTTTCTTCAAAAATTGGTGCACACTCAAACTGACAAGGTGCTACCTCATTGTGGCGGGTACGAATAGGTATACCAAGCTTGTATGATTCTTTTTCAAAATCTAACATAAACGCATAAATACGCTCTGGTATGGCTCCAAAATAATGGTCATCTAATTGTTGCCCCTTTGCAGGTGCATGTCCAAATACAGTACGTCCGCTAAGTAATAAATCGGGTCGAGCATTAGCCAAACCAGCATCTATAACAAAATACTCTTGCTCCCAACCAAGTGTTGCGGTTACTTTAGATACATTTTTATCAAAATATTGGCAAACATCTACAGCAGCTTTATCTAGTGCTACCAATGCTTTTAGCAATGGTGTTTTTGTATCTAAACTTTCGCCCGTGTACGATACAAAAATGGTAGGTATACACAATGTTTTACCATCGCCTATTTCCATTATAAATGCTGGTGATGAAGGATCCCATGCAGTATATCCTCTTGCTTCAAAAGTAGCACGCAAGCCACCATTGGGAAAAGAAGATGCATCTGGTTCTTGTTGTATTAATGCCGCTCCTTCAAATTCTTCAATTGGTGTACCGTCTCCTTTTAAGGTAAAAAATGAGTCATGTTTTTCAGCTGATAAACCAGTAAGTGGCTGAAACCAGTGTGTAAAATGGGTAACTCCTTTACTCTCTGCCCAAGCACGCAAGCCATTAGCAATTTGGTTGCCCATTGCACGGTCTATTTTTTTACCGCCACGGGTGCTTGCAAGCAAACTTTTGTAAGCATCATCGCTTAAATATTGCCTTGCCGCAGCTAGCGTAAATACATTTTCATTAAAAATGCCTGTAATTTTTGAAGTATTTTCTACTTTTGGTGTATTAGGTTGATTCCCTAATTTTTTTACTGCATCGAAACGAATATTGCTCATTTTTTAAGATTTTAAACAAAAAAACGACTTATTTTTTGCAAAAACAAAATAAATTGATTGTTTCGAG
>JANXOQ010000481.1 GCA_025357775.1 Ferruginibacter sp.
GCGCGCCGCCGCGGGCAAAACGTTAATGGAACTCATGGGCGCGAGTCCTACAATGGAAAAATTTAAAATTAAAATCATTTAAACGTGGACGCTCAGTTATTATTATTTCTATATAAATATTGTTTTCTACAAGTTTGGTAATATTTATTTCCGCAGAAGAAATCATATTCTGTTTCCACAATTTTAATATGGCTTTACTAAAAGCATCAGAGCCAGGTATATTTATTACATCACCAATAGCTAAGCTAGATACCGATACTATTAAATTTTTATCGAAAGTACGACAGCCTATTACCTCAATACCTGCTAAAATATATTTTTTAGGTGTTTTTGAATTGTATATTTCTTGTAGGGCGGGGTTTATAGATACAGCTGGCTCTTGTGCAAACAAAACATTTGCTATGGTTATAAAAAAGGCAGTAAGTAAAAATGTTTTGTAAATCCTTAGCATCAATATTTTTTTTCGTTTATTGGGGGCAAATTAAGCCCTTATTTTAAAAGTATTTGTTAAACGTTTTCTTAAATAAAATAAACCTACATTTTTATTTAATATTTTTGAAAATATGTATTTTCTTTAACATTTTAAGCATTTTTGATTTGTTCTCCTGTTTTACCAAATCTTCTTTCTCTTTTCTGAAAGTCTAAAATTGCTTCATACAAATTTTCCTTTTTAAAATCTGGCCATCTTGTATTGGTAAAATATAACTCGGCATATGCAAGTTGGTATAATAAAAAATTGCTTAGTCTATATTCTCCACTAGTGCGTATCAGTAATTCGGGGTCTGGAAATGCACTTGTATTCAGGTATTGCCTTAGCGTATGTCCATCAATACTTTCGGGCAGTAAAATATTTTTTTTAACATCAAATGCTATTTGTTTTATTGCATCTTCCATTTCCCACCTACTACTGTAGCTAAGTGCCATAATAAGCGTAAGACCTGTATTACCTGCCGTTTCAGCTATTGCTTCGTTTAGCTGGTTTAGTGTATTGGCTGGTAGCATATTTGTGTGCCCTATTACTTGCAGTTTAATATTATTTTTATTAAGTGTGGGTACTTCTTTTTTTATTGTATCTACCAATAGTTCCATCAATCCATTTACTTCATACGCTGGTCTATCCCAGTTTTCAGTACTAAATGTATATAACGTAAGGTAGTTTACTCCCATCTCTGCACAGCCTTCTACTACATCTCTTACACTTTCTACACCACTTATGTGACCAAAAAGTCGGTCTTTACCCTGTTCTTTTGCCCAACGCCCATTACCATCCATAATTATAGCAATATGCTTTGGCAAAAATTGTACGTTAATTTGTTGTAATAAACTCATTATTTTTTTGCAACAAGGGCTCGGGTATTTGCCTTGCAAGAACGCAAAAGTAACAAAATTTAGGCAAAATACTGCAAAAGTGGGCAAGGTTATATTGAAATAAAGTGAGTGTGATTAGCTAAAATTAAAATATGAAATTTTATAAAAGCAATGTGAATGATGTTTAAAAAATGGAATTATAGAAGATTTTCATTTGTTGGTTTAAAGTAAAAAAAAATTGGTTGTTAATAAAAAATGTAGAAACATCTATAACTTAATAAACATATTAGAAATAATTTTTTGTACTATTAGCTTGTTGTAAACTAAAATTAAGCTGATATTCTTCTTTGTATAATCTTAGTGGTTAAATTATTGCATAATAAAAGATAACAAAAGGTATGCCGATGAAGTGAGTGACACAACGATGATGACCATAGCTGCTTCTTTGCCCACTAAAAAAGCCATCATATTTTTTGAAAAAAAATAATGATGACTTTGAAATAATTATAGACTAAAGTTCTCCGCAAATCGGTGGATATTTAGGGAGGCTAATTAATATTTTCAATAATCCCCGCTATCCCCTGCCCGCCGCCAACACAGGCCGTTACGATACCATATTTTTTATTTAAACGCTTCATATCATTTACCAATTGTATGGTCAATTTACAACCTGTACAACCAAGCGGATGACCAAGTGCAATAGCACCACCGTTTACATTTACAATATCAGGATTTAAACCAAGCTCTCGAATTACCGCCAAAGCTTGCGAAGCAAAAGCCTCGTTTAGTTCAAATAAATCAATATCATTTAATGCCATGCCAGCTTGTTTTAAAACCTTTGGCACAGCCTCCACAGGACCAATACCCATAATTCGAGGATGCACGCCAGCGCTTGCACAATTTACCAAACGAGCAATAGGTTTAAGCCCCAATTCGTTTACCATACGCTCACTCATTACAAGTACAAAAGCTGCACCATCACTCGTTTGTGAGCTATTGCCTGCGGTAACAACACCACCAGCTGCAAAAGCAGGTTTTAGTTTTGCCAATCCTTCAATGCTCGTATCTGTACGCACACCATCATCCGTATCTACTATGTACGATTTTGTTTTACGCTTTCCCGCTTCATCTACATAAACTTGCTCTACATTTATGGGTAAAATACCGCTTTTAAAATAACCTTCTTTAATGGCATTTGCTGCTTTTACATGGCTATTAAAACTAAATAAATCTTGGTCTTCACGACTTACTTTATATTCATTAGCAACCGCTTCAGCAGTCAAACCCATGCTGAGGTAGTAATCAGGCTCATCTTTTGCAATGCTGTATGCAGGTACGGTTTTCCAACCTGCAGTAGGTACCAAACTCATACTTTCTGTACCACCAGCTATAAAACATTCGCCCATGCCGCTGCGTATTTTTGAAGTTGCCATTGCAATAGCTTCCAAACCACTTGCACAATATCTATTAATGGTAATACCTGGTGCAGAAAAACCTACGGCCTTTGCTGCTACAATACGACCAACTTGTAAGCCTTGCTCCGCCTCGGGTACAGCGTTTCCTAATATCACATCATCCACACGTTTTGGGTCTAGCTGTGGCACAGTGGCCAACAAACCTTTTATTACATCTATCGCCAAATCATCTGGACGTGTAAATCTAAATCCACCTTTTTTACTTTTAGTAATGGCAGTTCTAAAACCTGCTACTATGTATGCTTCTTGCATGATTGTTTTTTAACCTCACCCTTCCTTCTCCACTTTATGAAAAAGGTAAAAACGAGCATGTGAACGATTTTTTATTTTAATTTTCTGCGCTATAAGCATTGAACCTTTATTCAACATTTGTTCGGGCTATCCGTTGCAATCTTTTTTTTCGTTCCTCAAAAAAAGGATTTCCACTTCTATCCCGCAGCCCTTCATCATCTTATCTTTTTTCAGCTTTTATTTACACAATAGATTTACATTACTTCTTGTTTTAATTTAATAATCTATTATCAAAAGTCTAATTTAGTTGTTTATGCAACTTTCTTGCTCAAAGATATAAATTTAACTCAAGTTACAAAAAAAATGATGAGTTATATTTGCCTACATTATGTACAAAATCATTCGCAATATTTTATTTATGTTTGATGCAGAAAAAGTGCATCACTTTTCTATGAACGCTTTAAGAATTCTTTGTAGTATTCCTTTTATTAAAAAGATTATTACCAAACTTTTTAAAAGCCCCCAGTTTACCAATGTTGAACCTTCAAACTTCAACTTTCAACTTTTCAACCTTCAATTTAAGAACCCTGTAGGCCTTGCCGCAGGCTTTGACAAAAATGCAAAATATTTAAATGAATTAGAGGCACTTGGTTTTGGCTTTGTAGAAATAGGTACTGTAACACCATTACCACAAGGTGGAAACCAAACCCCACGCTTATTTAGACTACCAAAAGATAAAGCGCTTATTAACAGGATGGGTTTTAATAACGATGGCGTTTTAGTAATAGCTGATAGGTTAAAAAAGTGGCAGTTGTCAGTTAACGATTTGCCGTTGGTAAAAAAAGGGTTGCAAATTGAAAACCAATTGCCCAATGCCAACTGTAAACTAATAATTGGAGGAAACATTGGCAAAAACAAAATTACTCCTAACGAAAATGCATGGAAGGATTATGAAATTTGTTTTAATGCCTTACACGATTATGTAGACTATTTTGTAGTAAATGTAAGCAGCCCCAATACACCTGGCTTACGTGAATTGCAAGAAAAAGAACCGCTCAAAAAAATATTAACACATCTTCAAAATTTAAATAAAAATTTTACACAGCAAAAACCTATTTTTTTAAAAATAGCTCCAGACCTTACACAAACACAAATAGATGATGTAATAGATTTGGCGCAAGAAATAAATTTAGATGGGCTCGTTGCTGCAAATACTACTATTGATAGAGACAATCTTAATACTCAACACTCCGTACTCAATACTATGGGTGCTGGCGGGCTTAGTGGCTTACCATTAAAAAATAAATGCACAGAAATAGTAAAATACATTAGCCAAAAAACAAACGGTAAAATACCTATTATAGCTAGTGGTGGCATTTTTAACGGAGCCGATGCAAAAGAAAAATTAGATGCAGGCGCATGCCTTGTACAAGTGTGGACTGGCTTTGTGTATGAAGGACCAGCAATTGTAAAAAAAATAATGAAATATCTTTATAAAAATAAATAAAGAGATGACATCTTTAAAAAGATACCATCTCTTTTAAAAATTATTTAGTATCGTAAGCCCACTTTACCCAAGTAGCACCCCATGTAAATCCACCACCAAATGCTGCTAAAATAAGGTTATCTCCTTTTTTTAATTTACTTTCCCACTCCCATAAACAAAGCGGTATAGTACCTGCGGTAGTATTGCCATATTTTTCAATATTTATCATCACTTTTTCCTTTGGAATATTTGCCCTATTAGCAGTGGCATCTATAATACGAAGATTTGCTTGGTGCGGTACTAGCCATGCTATATCCTCCCCAGTAAGATTATTTCTCTCCATCAATTCATAGCTCACATCTGCCATTCCTTTTACTGCAAATTTAAAAACTGATTGCCCTTCTTGATAAACAAAATGTTCTTTTGCCAACACAGTTTCTACTGAGGCAGGCTTTACAGAGCCACCTGCTTTTTGATGCAAAAAATTTCTTCCACTTCCATCACTTTTTAGCAAGCTATCCTTTATACCAGTATCATCGGTAGATGCTTCAAGCAAAACTGCACCAGCACCATCTCCAAAAATTACACAGGTGGTTCTATCTGTATAATCCACAATGCTACTCATTTTATCTGCACCTACTATTATTACTTTTTTATACCTACCACTTTCTATAAAAGCAGCACCAGTTGTTAGTGCAAAAAGAAAACCAGAGCAAGCAGCGTTTACATCAAAACTTAATACATTTTTTATACCTACTTTATCACATATAATATTAGCCGTGGCAGGGAAAAGCATATCGGGAGTAACGGTAGCACATATTAAACAATCAATTTCTTCTGGCGCAATGCCCCGCTTTTTTAATAAATCATTTACAGCACCCACACCTAAGTCGCTGCTGCCAAGCCCTTCACCTTTCAAAATTCTTCGCTCATCTATGCCAGTTCTACTTTTTATCCACTCATCGTTGGTATCTACCATAGTTTCCAAAATCTTGTTTGTAAGTCTATACTCGGGCACATACCCACCTACAGCGGTTATTGCAGCAGTTAATTTTTCCATTCGTTGCTTTATTTTAAGAATCTAAAATGTTTTGTGGGTGTAAATATAAAGTAATTGATGTTAAATATATTTTATGCGCATAAGCAGAACTATAGTTAGAGAATAGCAGTGCAAACGCATTTAATTTTTATAAAAAAATACTTTTATGCATTTTTAATTACTCCCGTTCCTTTTACAAACCCTACCTTTGCGCTAGTTCATTAACAAGCGGCGTTAAAAGCCCGGATATTTATTGTAGATTTTTTACACACTTCCCCAATAAGATGCTTTACGAACAATAGCATTTCTCCATTTTTTTAGTGATGAAGTTTAGCTTCATATCCGCACTCATTATTTAAAACAACATATTTTGTTATTTACAGACTTAAAATTAATTAAGCCCATACTTGATGCGCTTAATACAGAAGGCTATACCAAGCCTACACCCATTCAGCAAGGAGCAATACCACACATATTAGCAGGCAGAGACTTACTAGGTTGTGCTCAAACAGGTACGGGAAAAACGGCTGCTTTTGCTATACCTATGCTGCAATTACTAGCACAGCCAAAAACTATGCAAAGCGCTGGGCAGCGCCCCATACGTGCACTTATACTTACACCTACACGTGAGCTTGCTATACAAATACAAGAAAGTTTTAACGCCTATGGCGCAAATATTCGCTTAAGAAACCTCGTAATATTTGGTGGGGTAAACCAAGGGCCACAAGTAAACGAACTTCGCCGTGGTATAGATATTTTAGTGGCTACTCCAGGCCGTTTATTAGATTTAATGCAACAGGGTTTTATAAACCTAAAAGATGTAGAAATTTTTGTATTAGATGAAGCAGA